>NZ_JBVVPP010000005.1:245012-289381 GCF_055811315.1 Bradyrhizobium sp. MI1.4
CCCCCCCCCCGGCGCGGGGCGGGGGGTGGGGGGGGCGGGTGGGGGTGTTTTGTTTGGGGGGGGGCCCCCCCCCCCCCCACCCCCCCCCCGCCGCGGCCCCCCCCCCCCCCCCCACACCGGAGTTCAGAACGACCCCAGCGCCACCGGGCGGAACGCTTGCAACAGCTGCTGGTCCAGCTTGCCGCCCATGCCTTCCATCATCGCAAACGCGCGCGAGTGGGTGAAAGGCATGCGATAGGCGCGCTTCTCCACGAGTGCCGCGTAGATGTCGACGATGGTTGTGACCCGCACGATATCGCTGATCTGGTTCGACGAGAGATTGTTGGGATAGCCGGAGCCGTCGAGGAATTCGTGGTGATGCAGCACGACGTCCAGCATCTCCGGCGGGAAGCCGCCTTGAGCCGCGAGCGCGTCATAGCCGCGGCGCGGATGCTGGCGGACTTCAGCCATCTCCTCGTCGGTGAGCTTGCCGGGCTTGTCGAGCAGCGCGGAGGGAACGAAGGCCTTGCCGACATCGTGCAGCAGCGCGGCACGGGTCAGCCGGCGCTGGTCGTCCTCGCGCATGCCGAGGTGCTGGGCGAAGGAGACCGCAAATCCGGTCACGAACAGGCAATGCCGGTAGCTGCCGACATGGTGGCAGCCAACCGTGGTGAGCCACTCGCGCAGCGAGGAGTGCTTGATCGCCTTCAGGATCTTGCTCTCGGCGGCGATGACGTCGTCGAAGGTCAAGGGCACGCCGAGCGGCAGCTTCTCGAACATCTTCTTCAGCACCGCATGCGCGGCCTCGACGCCGCGATTGAGCGTCTTGCCGCGATCGGTGGCGTCATAGACGGCGGTGTCGGGGAAGGCCGCACGGATGCGCTGCAGGATGTCCTCGGGCTGAAGCGGCCGCGAGATGGTGTCGGTGGCGCCCAGCGCCCAGGCCTGCATGGTGCCGTGATGCAGAGCGTCCGCAAGCACGAACAGACGAGGCATGGCGCGATAGGCGTCGCCGCGCAGCTTGTTGCGCACCCGCTGCACGCTGTCGGGCGACCGCAGATTGATGTCGACCACGAGGCCGGAGAGATCGCGCGAGGGCTGCTCGGGGAGCTCCTGCGTCGTCACCGTTGCAACGTCGCCGACCGCCTTGAGGATGCTGGCGAGCTCGGTGCTCTCGTCGCTCCGGTCGGAGGCGAGCAGAAGCCGGCGTTTCGCGGCGGGTTTGGCTGAGGCGTTCATGGTTTCCCCAAGAGCACGGGCGTGTTTCGGGCAAAAGCCTAAGCCGGATCAGGTTCTCCGGCCCTTAAGAGGCGTGCTCAATGGAACCCTGCGGAATCTGGGACAATTTTACGGAATTCGCGTCCCGGGCGGTTCCAATCAAAAACCTCGAAAACAACCCCATGCACAGTTAGAGATGTGCTTGCAAACACAGGGCTTTTTTAACGACGAATCCGCCGGGGGCTGCCCCCCGGCGGATCAGGTCAGGTCAACAATCGCAACCAGCCTTACGCCTTCATCGCGCCCTTCACGGCTTCGGCCGTGATCGGCAGGCCCCGGACGCGGGCGCCCGAGGCGTTGAAGATGGCATTGCCGATCGCGGGTGCGATCACCGTCACCGCGGGTTCGCCGACACCAGTGGCCTTTTCGCCATTGGCGATCACGGCGATCGCGACCTCCGGCACCTGGCTCATGCGCAAGGGCGTGTAGCTGTCGAAGTTGGTCTGTTCGATGCCACCGTCCTTCAGCGTCGCCTTTTCGTACATCGCCAGCGACAGGCCCCACAGCGCCGCACCCTCGACCTGGGCGCGGATGTTGTCGGGATGCACCTGCGTGCCGACGTCGGTGGCCACCGTGAGCTTCTTCACGGTCACCTCGCCCGAGGGCGCAACGGCGACATGGGCGACGCAGGCCGTCCAGCTCGCGGTCGCGCGTTCCTGCGAGGAGACGCAGGCCACGCCCATGCCCTCACCTTTCGGCAGCTTCCTGCTGCCGTAGCCGGCAAGGCCCATCGCGGCGAGCAGCGTGTTGCGCAGCCGCTGCGCGCCGCCGTCGTTCTTTCCGGCGCCGTCGAGCAGCGAGATGCGGAACTGCGCGGGGTCCTTGCCCGCCGCCGCCGCGATCTCGTCGATCATGCTCTCGACCGCCCAGAAGGTCCAACCCGGCGCGACCGAGCGGAGCTGGCCGGACGGCGTGGCGTTGTGCGCCATCTCGTTCTTGATCGCGCGCACATGATGGTTGGGCACGGTGTAGAAGAAGTCGGCCCCGTTCACCGTGAAGGAGTCGAGCGGACCCTTCTTGTCCACCGACGGCGTCAGGAAATCAGGGATTCCCCAGCGCGCCGTTGGCCACGCCGAAACCACGTCGTGGCTGAGCGCGACGAGCTTACCGTCGCCGTCCACGCCCGCCTTTACTTTTTGATAGGTGAGCGGACGCGAGAAATCCATCGTCATGTCGTTCTCGCGCGTGTAGATCACCTTTACCGGCTTGCCGATGGCCTTCGCCGCCTGCACCGCCGGAATCATCATGTCGGCATCGAGCCTGCGGCCAAAGCCGCCGCCGAGCCACATCTGATGCATGACCACGAACTTCGGATCGATCCCGGCCGCACCCGCCGCGATCGCGCCGGAGCGCGTTGCGAACTGGTTGCCGGAATAGATGTGCAGGATCTCGCCCTTGAACTCCGCAGTGGCGTTCATCGGCTCCATCGGCGCATGGATATTGATGCTGGTGGTGTACTCCGCCTCCAGCACCTTGGCCGCCGTGCCGAACGCCGCCGCGGGATCGCCGTCCTTGACGAAGAACTGGCCGGAATCCTCCTGCTTCTGAAGCCGCATGGCCTCGTCGAGCAGCGACTGGGTCGACACCTTCGCGTTTGGACCGCCGTCATAGGCGATCTTGAGCGCCTGCGCCGCCTTCTTGGCGTTGGCATAGGTGCCGGCGACCGCGACGACCCAGCCCGAGGTCGTTCCGGTCTTGTCGTCGAGGGTGACGGCCTTGATGAAGCCCGGCACTTTCTTGGCGGCACTGTCGTCGACCGATTTCACCGTGGCGCCGAAGCGCACGGGCGGCGTCACGACCGCGCCATAGGCCATGCCTGGCAGCATCACGTCGATGCCGTATTTGGCCGTGCCGTTGGTCTTGGAGGGAATGTCGAGCTGCGGCACCGACACGCCGATCATGGTGTATTGATCCGGCGTCTTCAGCTTGATCGCCTTCAGCTCGTCCGGCGTGAAGGTTTTTGTCGCCTTGCCGCTCTTGACGACATCGGCGAAGGACATCGCCTTCTTCGACTTCGGGTGCGAGATCATGGAATCGCGCACCACGAGCTCCGACGCCGGCACGCCCATCGCGGCGGCCGCGCCTTCTGTCAACGCCATCCGCCCGGCAGCGCCGGCGCGGCTCATGGCCTCGAAGTTCATCATGGTCGACCAGCTGCCGCCGGTGATCTGAGCGCCCAACACGGGATCGTTGAACTTCGGATCGTTGGAGGCAAGCTGTACGCGCATGTCGCTCCACTTCGCGCCCAGCTCTTCGGCCACGATCTGCGCCATGGTGGAGGCGATGTGCTGGCCCATGTCGGCCTTGCCGCAGGTGACGGTGACGAGACCATCGGGCGCGATCGCGTACCAAACGCTCGGCTCGAAGTTCGAAGGCGCCGCAAGCGCCTCACCGATGCCGGGCACGCCGGCATAGCCGAGCACGAGGCCGGTGGCCGCTGTGCCGACCAGGAAGGAGCGGCGGCTGAGATCGGTCGCCTCGGGCGCAACGTTGTTCACGTGCTTGTTCATGTGGGCCTCCGCTCGTTGCCGGAGGCGGATGCGGTGCGCATCTCGGTTGCGGCGCGCATGATTGCCTTCTGGATCCGCGAATAGGTCATGCAACGGCAAAGATTGCCGTCCATATGCGCCACGACCTCTTCCTTGGTCGGGTTGGGATTCTTCGCCAGCAGCGAGGCCGCCTGCATGATCTGACCGGACTGACAGTAGCCGCATTGCGGCACCTGTTCGGCGATCCATGCCTTCTGCAAGGGATGGTCGCCCTTGGCGGCGAGGCCTTCGATGGTGGTGATCTTCTTGCCGGCGACATCGCCGACCATGGTCTGGCACGAACGCACGGCTTCACCGTTGACGTGCACGGTGCAGGCCCCGCACAGGCCGGCACCGCAGCCGAATTTGGTGCCGGTCATCTGCAATTGCTCGCGGATCGCCCAGAGGAGCGGCGTGTCGTTCGCCGCATCCACGGACAGACTCCGCCCGTTGATGGTGAGAGTTGGCATAGGCGTCTTCCCCTGCCGGTGCATGAAGCCGCTTACGGCGGCAACTTGAGTAGCGGACGCCCACCGGGCCGGCGCCAGCCTTGATCGCAAGAATGATCGCGTTCAGGCGCGGAGGCAAATGCAATTTGGAATCGATCGAAACAAACGAGGCGCGCGCATCTTGTGCGTTGCGAGAACAGCGGTGATGCAGCGGCTGAACGCAACAGAGTGCACGCCAAGCAGGCAGGCCATCGCATTCAGGCAGTTTCCTCCGAGTAACCCGGCGCGTTAGGATGGGGGAAGACAAGATAATAAGGTGGATGCAATGCCTAAGATCGATCGGGACGGCGTCGGAATCCATTACGAGGTTCATGGCGAGGGCCCGCCGCTGCTGCTCACCCACGGCTACTCATCGACTTCGGCAATGTGGCATGGGCAGGTCGAGGCACTTGCCCGGGATCACAAGCTGATCTTGTGGGACATGCGCGGTCACGGCCAGTCCGACTATCCCGACGATCCCGCCGCTTACAGCGAAGCACTCACCGTCGGCGACATCGCCGCGATCCTCGATGTGGTCGGCACGGAGCGCGCCATCATTGGCGGGCTCTCGCTCGGCGGCTACATGTCGCTTGCGTTCGCTCGCGCGCATCCAAAGCGCGTCCGCGCGCTGCTGATCATCGACACCGGCCCCGGCTTCAAGAAGGACGATGCACGCGAGGCCTGGAATGCGCGCGCGCTCGCCACTGCCGACAAGTTCGACCGCGAAGGGCTCGACGTACTGAAGGCGGCGACGCGCGAGCGCGCCACCGCGAGCCATCGCGATGCCAGGGGATTGGCGCTCGCCGCACGCGGCATGCTGACCCAGCGCGATGCCAAGGTGATCGAGCTGCTGCCGGAGATCAAGGTGCCCAGCCTGATCGTAGTCGGCGCCGACGACACGCCGTTCCTAGCTGCCTCGGACTACATGGCTGCGAAAATTCCCGGCGCACAAAAGGCCGTGATCCCCGCCGCCGGACACGCCGTCAACATCGACCAGCCACAGGCTTTTGTTGACGCGGTGCTGCCTTTCCTGAAGAACTTGCCGGAATAGGTCGGACAGGAACAGTGGCGATGAAGCGAGCTATATTGGCTGCGGGCGCGGTGTTGCTGTCAGCATCCGCGCAAGCCGAGCAATTCGGCGGGACATTGCCCCGCCTGCCCTTCGTCGCGACCTTGTCGAACAACACGCCGCTCGCTTTCGGCATGGATGCCGACCAGACTGCGCGGGCGCTGGGGCAACCGCTGCAATATGTGCGGGGACGCCCCGGCAACGAGATCTATCTCGCCCTTCGCAACATCGGCGGCAGCAGACTGATCCCCACCCGTCACCGCCTGTTCCTGCAATTCCGCCACGGACGGCTGGCGGGCTGGAAGGAGGATTATGGCGAGAACTGGATGTGGGAGTGAGAGTGGCTTTTCATGACGCAGAGCAATCGTCTCTGCGCCATCATGCGTTGGAGCTGCCACATCGTCATGGCCGGGCTTGTCCCGGCCATCCACGATCTTTCCTACCGCACCAAGAACGTGGATGCCCGGGACATAGGCGAGCGGAAGCGACGCCGTCCTTCGGACGGCTACGCCCGGGCATGACGAGTTTGTGGAACGAGCGGAACCCGCAATCGAAGACTAACCAAAAGGACAACCCGCGTGGGACAGGACATCAAGCTGACGGCCTCCGACAATTTCCAGCTCAGTGCCTATCGCGCTGACCCCGCCGGCACGGCGAAGGGCGCGGTGGTGGTGATCCAGGAGATTTTTGGGGTCAACCATCACATCCGCTCGGTCTGCGATCGCCTCGCCGGGGAAGGCTATGTCGCGATCGCGCCGTCGATCTTCGACCGGACCTCGCCGGGCTTCCAGTCCGGCTACTCGCCCGACGAGATCGCGGAAGCGCGCAAGTTCGTCGCCAGTCCGGACTGGGACGCGATGCTGCGCGACACGCAGGCGGCGATCGATGCGGTGAAGAGCGTCGGCCCGGTCGGCATCATCGGCTTTTGCCTGGGCGGCAGCATCGCCTTCGCCGCGGCGACGCGGCTGTCGGGCCTGAAGGCCGCGATCGGCTATTACGGCGGCGCCGTCGTGCGCTATGCCGACGAGACACCAAAAGTTCCGACACAGCTGCACTTTGGCGAGAAGGATGCCGGCATTCCCCTGACCGACGTCGAGACCATCAAGACGAAGCGGCCGGACGTGGAGGTCTTCGTCTATCCGGGCGCGCAGCACGGCTTCCATTGCGACGAGCGGACGAGCTACGACAAGGCCAGCGCCGACATCGCCTGGCCGCGCAGCATGGAATTTTTCGCGAAGCATTTGAAATCGTAGCGCGCGCAGCTGTCTTCGCTGTCATTCCGGGCTCGCGCTTCGCGCGCCCCGGATGACGAGCAGGAATCGGGT
This sequence comes from Bradyrhizobium sp. MI1.4, assembly GCF_055811315.1. NCBI lineage: Bacteria > Pseudomonadati > Pseudomonadota > Alphaproteobacteria > Hyphomicrobiales > Nitrobacteraceae > Bradyrhizobium > Bradyrhizobium sp. MI1.4. Next base: position 251,680 of record NZ_JBVVPP010000005.1, read on the forward strand.
GGCTGCATCCTGCTGCCCGGCGATAGAGCTGGCTGATCAAGCCAATTCGCGCCGGGAGATCATGATGCAGCAGGCCAATACGAACATCGTCATCCGCAATCCGTTCGGCACCATGGACGTGCCCGCGCCTGATGATCGCGACGTCATGGACTATGCCGCAACCGCCGCGCTTGCCGGCGATGCGGCTGACGTCAACGCGGCGGCATGGGCAATTATCGCGGCACAGTCAGACCCGCTCGACGGCATCTGGGCCAGCCGCTGGAATGGCGGCGCAGATCCGACCATTGCCGGCGATACGCCACAAGCCTGGAAAGAAGGACGCGCGGAGGTGCGGGTCACAGGCGAGCGCATCTTCCTGCGCTTCGACTGGGACCACGGCCGCCGGCACGGGCTGATCGATACGGCGCGTGATCGCGCGGGTCGCCTAATCGGGAAATATATCAACCTGACCAACCCGGCGATCACACGGCCATGGGTTGGACTGGTGGTCGACGCCACCAGGATCGGCGGATGTTTTCCGAACGGGCGTCTGGATTTCAGGCGGTGAGCTAGAGCTTCGGTTCTGATTGCATCAGAACCGAGGCTCTAGATTCTTTTCTGACGCGCTTTCTTTACGTGAACCGGCATCCACTTCGCTCAAAAACGCTCTAGAACCAGCGCTCGCCGACGAACACGGTGTCGCCGGGGCTCAAGGGGGTGCCGAGCGGCACCACGGCGCGCATGGCGCCGCCGGCTTCGGTGTGCGTGACGGTGACCACGTCGCGCTTGGCGCGGGGCGAGAAGCCGCCGGCGATCGCGACGGCGCTTTCGACCGTCATGTTCGGCACGTAAGGATACTGGCCGGGCGCAGAGACTTCGCCGAGAATGAAGAACGGACGATAGGCCTCGATCTCGACGGCGACCGAGGGCTCGCGGATGTAGCCGTTGCGCAGCCTTGCGGCGATCTCGCCGGCAAGACCCGCGGGGGTGCGGCCGCGTGCCGGCACGCCGCCGATCAGCGGCATGGTGATGGAGCCGCCGGCGTCGATTGCGTAGCTGTTGGTGAGACCTTCCTGGCCGTAGACAACCACGCGCAGCCTGTCGCCGGCGTCGAGATGGTAGGAGGAATCGTAGCGGACCGGCGCCGCCATCGGCGCGGCATAACCGACCGGCATGGGCGCAGGCGAGGCAAAGGAATTGCTGAGTGCTGCGATGGCACCGCCGCCACTGCCGACGACGACGGGCTGCGGCGCGTTGTACGGCTGGCCATAGGCCATCGAATCGAGATCGGCGCGCGGCTGCACATAGGCGACGGGACCAGCGGTTTGCATGCAGCCGCCAAGGGTCAGCGCGGCGGACGCTGCCAGGGATGCTGCCGAGATCGACCATCGAAACGCGCGTGCAACCGGCACCGGACTTATCCCTCGAAACGAGACAGATCCAGTGATGCACCGGTTATGGTTAATAAAGCGTTGAGGGGGGGCGGGTGGCTCGGCAATGGTACCAAACACTCCGTCATGCCCGGGCTCTTCCCGGGCATCCACGTTCTTGGTGCCGCACGAAATATCGTGGATGGCCGGGACAAGCCCGGCCATGACGAGGGACCAGCTTACGCGCTCACACCGACGCCGATCGGGCAGGACACGCCGGTGCCGCCCAGGCCGCAATAGCCGCCGGGATTCTTGGCCAGATATTGCTGATGATAGTCCTCGGCAAAGTAGAATTCGCCGGCGGGTGCGATCTCGGTGGTGATGGTGCCGAGGCCTTTTGCAGCAAGCGCCTTCTGATAGAGCGCCTTCGATTGATCGGCCGCTTTCTTCTGCGCGTCTGAATAGGTGTAGATCGCGCTCCGGTACTGCGTGCCGACGTCGTTGCCCTGACGCATGCCCTGCGTCGGGTTGTGGCTCTCCCAGAACGTCTTCAATAGCTTCTCGTACGACATCTTGTTCGGATCGAACACGACCAGCACCACTTCGGTGTGACCGGTGCGGCCCGAGCAGGTCTCTTCATAGGTCGGGTTCGGCGTGTGGCCGCCGGCATAGCCGACAGCAGTCGTGTAAACGCCGTCGCCGAGCTCCCAAAACTTGCGCTCGGCGCCCCAGAAGCAGCCGAGCCCGAACACCGCCTGCTCGAGACCGGCGGGATAAGGCGGCTGCAACTTCGCGCCGTTGACGAAATGGGTGGTCGCGGTCGGAATGGCTTGCGCACGGCCCGGCAGCGCTTCCGCGGCACTCGGCAATGCGGTGGTCTTGCGCATGAACAGCATGGACGGATCTCCGAACGAGCCGTGCATCGCCTGGGCTAATTACTCAGGCGGCGTGCTCGCGATCAGGTGGGAATATAGGTCTTTACGCACGGAGCGGCAGCCCTGTTACAGCGCCGCATGCTCGAAAGCTCAATCCCGGGAATAGCCGATCAACGGCTTGCGCGGGCGGAACAGGATCATCAGGAGGATGCCGAGAATGCCGAGGACGGCGAAAACCGGCTGATCCAGCACCAGGCGGATCACCGAGGTCCACAGCCAGGGCGCCTTGGCCTCAACCCAGGTCCGGAATGCCGTCTGGCTGGCCTGATTGATGTCGTTCCAGAACTGGCCGAAGCGGGTGAACCGCAGGGTCTGGTCGGCCACCCAGCGGGCGCCATCATAGACCATGAAGATGAACCCGCCGGCGAGCAGCAACAGCCCAATCAGTCGGAAAAAGCCGCGGATCATGCCTCACCCTATATAGTCGTCCGATCGGACGACCCTCGGAACGCCGCCAGCCATTACAAGGGCGACGGCAGAAATTCAACCTCTTCAGGGCGTTACGGCACTCATCCCGGCTCTGAGGGGCTGCTTTTGCAGCCCGGGAAAGCGTTGACGGTGCCGAAGACCCTCTCTATAAGGGCGCCAACTGGCGGCGGGCGCAATCCTGCCGCCGCTGTTCTTTGAGCAGATGCAGGCTCTTTGGGCTTAGAGGCTCCTTGGGCCTCAGAGGCAGCCGCAAGGCCGTCGCTCATGTTCCGGGAACAGCCTAGCAACCGAACACCCTAATTCCGAGCGTCGATTACGCGGTCAAGCAAAGCCGGCGCTACCCGACCAAGACGCGACCGGTACCCGCAAAGGACATTGAGACCATGGCCAATACCACTTCCGCCAAGAAAGCGACGCGCAAGATCGCCCGCCGCACCGCCGTCAACAAGTCGCGCCGCACCCAGATGCGCGGTGCCGTGCGTAACGTCGAAGAAGCGATCAAGACCGGCGACCGCGCCGCTGCCGTGACGGCGCTGGCGAATGCCGAGCCCGCCTTGATGCGCGCCGCGCAGCGAAACATCATTCACAAGAACAATGCCAGCCGCAAAGTCTCGCGGCTCACCGCGCAGATCGCCAAGCTCGCCAAGTAAACTCGCGAGCGTTCTGGCACGCCGTCCGATCGAGTCGTTCGATCGGGCGATCACATCGCACATCACACGCGTCAAATAGCCCGGCCTCACGCCGGGCTTTTTTGTTGCCCGTCATATTCACGCAAGCAGTCACGCGTCGAACGACCTTCGATCGGAGGATTGCGGCGCTTGCACCATGACGCGTCCGTAGTTTTACCTGCGAATGGTTTTGCAACAGCGGAAACTTGCACCGCGGTGCAAAAAGCCCCTGCGAGGCGGGCGCAAGTTGAATTCGCGGGCTTGCGAGTTCTGCACACCGTAGTTTCCCCGGATCGCGTCACGCGATGGAGTTACCCTGTGAAACGAGACTCAAAAAACGATGGCTCACTAACAACTTATCGACATAGTGAGGCCAAGCATTTGGAAAATTCACCCGCGCGTCGCGCGCGTGACGCTTTTGTAAAAAATTTTTGGCGGTGGCGGAGAATTGTCACATCGGACGCGGCATCTTCGATTCTGTGCACGAATCCAAAAACTTGCTCTGAAGCCTGTGCACAAGTGCCGCGTGGCGTTAACGCAGATCAAGATTTTTGATGCCTCAAGTGTGAATCAATTCCGTTGCGAGTCTTTCCGCATAGTGTATTCCTTAAGACGTCAGCGGCGCCCACGATCTTGAGACCAGCGCGGTATCGGAAACGGGGCGAGCGTGCAAATCGGCGGCGGTGTGCACGTAGGCGACGCTTCAACAAGCGATTGTCGGATCAAAACCCACAGCAATGTGGGAACGGTAGCTCTTTGTCTGAATGTCTCCAAGCGGGATCTTTCTCTCGCGCTTAAGAGACATCTTGAAAGCTGCCCCGACAGGCATGATGGCGAAGCCTAGCGGACGACGAGTACACGGGCAGGCATCCGACTACGAAGCGGGTGTCGTTTGGACACGCAGGACCTTGTCGTGAGCAATCACGGCAGGACGGGGAGGTATCATGTCTTACGAACTCAACGCGGTATTGAAACACATTTCGACTTCCAGCATTTCGACTTCCAGCGATGCCGTTTTAGATCCGTCGGACATCAAGCCTCCCGCGTGTAACGGAGCGCCGAGTACGCGCTGACCTCGCGACCCCTCCATCTCTAGACATTGCTGATCGGACGCGGCGTTTCCGCCGAACGGTCGAGCCATGCCTGCAGGTGAAATCGCTTGAGGTCCCGCCATCGCAAATATCCCTGAGCAGGTATCCCTGGCAGGAACTCAGCATGGCGCTCACCACGCAACCTTATCTCTCAAGAAAAGTTCTCAAATGATGACAACCCCGGAACAGGATCGCTGGTCACGCGTGAAGAGTCGGCTGCGCTCGAACGTAGGCGAGGACGTCTATACGAGCTGGTTCGCGCGCATGGATCTGGAAGGCGTCCAGGACGAGAGCGTGCGTCTGTCGGTGCCAACCCGCTTCCTGAAGAGCTGGATCCAGGCCCATTATGCCGAGCGCGTGCTGTCGTGCTGGCAGGCCGAGATGCCGGAAGTGCATCGCATCGATCTCACCGTGCGCTCGGCCGTGCGCCCCGTGGTGCAGCAGAAGGAAGCGCCCGCGCCGGTCGAAACGCGCCGCTCGCCTGCGCCGGAGCTGCGCTCGACCGCGACCGCGCCGGTCTCGGCCAATCATGATGCACTCGGCGGCTCGCCGCTCGATCCGCGCCTGACGTTTGCGAGCTTCGTCGTCGGCCGTTCCAACACGCTGGCGCATGCGGCTGCGCGTCAGGTCGCCGAGGGTCGTCGCGGCGATCCCGTCATGTTCAATCCGCTCTACATCCATGCGGGTGTCGGCCTCGGCAAGACGCATCTCTTGCAGGCGGTGACCTGGGCCGGCAATTCCGGCAACGAGCGCAAGGTGCTTTATCTCACCGCCGAGAAATTCATGTACGGCTTCGTCGCCGCGCTGAAGACGCAGACGGCGCTCGCCTTCAAGGAAGCGTTGCGCGGCATCGACGTGCTCGTGATCGACGATCTCCAGTTCCTGCAGGGCAAGTCGACCCAGGCCGAGTTCTGCCACACGCTGAACGCGCTGATCGATGCCGGCCGCCAGGTCGTGATCGCGGCCGACCGTCCGCCGTCCGACCTCGAAAGCCTCGACGACCGCGTGCGCTCGCGGCTGGCCGGCGGCCTCGTGGTCGAGATGGCCTCGCTCGGCGAGGAGCTGCGGCACGGTATTCTCAAGTCGCGCGTCGCAGCCGCCCGCGCTCATCATGCGACCTTCGAGGTGCCGGAGGAGGTGCTGACCTATCTGGCCCGCGCCATCACCCATAACGGCCGGGATCTCGAAGGCGCGATCAACCGCCTGCTCGCGCATTCGAAGCTCAACAATCGGCCGGTGACGCTGGAGATGGCGGAGCACGAGGTGCGCGACCTGATCCGGCCGCAGGAACCGAAGCGGATCAAGATCGAGGACATCCAGCGCGTGGTGGCACGGCAGTATAATGTCAGCCGCTCCGATCTCCTGTCCTCGCGCCGGACCGCCAACGTGGTCCGTCCGCGCCAGGTGGCGATGTATCTCGCCAAGACGCTGACCTTGCGATCGCTTCCCGAGATCGGCCGCCGCTTCGGTGGGCGCGACCACACCACGGTGCTGCACGCCGTGCGCAAGATCGAGGCCCTGGTTTCCAAGGACACGGCGCTGTCGGACGAGGTCGAATCGCTCAAGCGCCAGCTTCAGGAATAAACGCCTATTTGCTTCTGCGCGGGTGCGACCACATCCAAGCTGCATCGGAGGTCGTCATGCCCGGGCCTGTCCCGGGCATCCACGTTCTTAGGACCGCGAACCCAGACGTGGATGGCCGGGACAAGCCCGGCCATGACGGGCGCAGAGACGTCCCTGGCCGGCGAGGCGTTCAGCGCGTTGCGGAAACATAGGTAAATCGTGGGGAACTGCCCGCAATCCCTTGAATCCGGGGGCCATCCGCGCCACCTTGCGCGACCCTGACGGCTTTGGTCATATCGGCTGGATGATCCGGCTTTCCGGGGTCTTCGGTGCCGTGGCGCGCGTCCCGCCGCCCGGCTTTTCCAGATTTGTGTTTCCTTGGGGATCGGGCGAGTAGTGCAATGAAGGTTACGGTCGAACGCGCGCAACTCCTGAAGTCGCTGGGCCACGTCCACCGCGTGGTCGAACGCCGCAACACGATTCCGATCCTCGGCAACGTGCTTGTTAGGGCCGAGAACGCGAAATTGTCGCTGAAGGCGACCGACCTCGACCTCGAGGTCACCGAAACGCTCGCGGCGGAAACCGCGACCGCGGGCTCGACCACCGTGCCGGCGCACATGTTCTACGACATCGTGCGCAAGCTGCCGGACGGTTCGCAGATCGTGCTCGAAGCCGACGGCGACCGCGCCGTGCTGGCGATCCGTGCCGGGCGCTCCCGCTTCACGCTGCAGACCCTGCCGGAAAACGATTTCCCGGATCTCGCCGCCGGCGACATGTCGCATTCGTTCAGCCTCGCCGCCAAGGACGTCAAGCGGCTGATCGATCGCACCCAGTTCGCGATCTCCACGGAGGAGACCCGCTATTATCTCAACGGCATCTATCTGCATGCCGCGGGCTCCGCCAAAGCCGCCACCCTGCGCGGCGTCGCCACCGACGGCCACCGCCTCGCCCAGCTCGACCTAGTGCAGCCCAAGGGCGCCGAGGGCATGCCCGGCGTGATCGTGCCGCGCAAGACGGTGGGCGAGGTGCAGCGCCTGATCGAGGACAACGAGGCCGAGGTCACGATCGAGCTGTCGCAGGCCAAGATCCGCTTCACCATCGGCAATGTAGTGCTGACCTCGAAGCTGATCGACGGCACCTTCCCCGATTACGGCCGCGTGATCCCGCAGGGCAACGACAAGGAACTCGTCGTCGACAAGAAGGATTTCGAGAACGCGGTCGATCGCGTCTCGACGATTTCCAGCGAGCGCGGGCGCGCCGTGAAACTCTCGCTGTCGCCGGGCAAGCTGGTGCTGTCGGTGACCAATCCGGATTCCGGCAGCGCGACCGAAGAGCTCGAAGTCGAATACGCCTCCGACGCCCTCGATATCGGCTTCAACTCCCGCTATCTGCTCGACATCGCCGCCCAGATCGAAGGCGACGTCGCAACGCTCCGGCTCGCCGACCCGGGCTCACCGACCCTGGTGCAAGACCGCGACGACAAGAGCGCGCTCTACGTGCTGATGCCGATGCGGGTGTGAGGGACGTGGTCCTCCTCTCGCGACACCTTTTATGCGGAGACAACCCCTCACCCGGCCTCGCTGCGCGAAGCCCCCCTCTCCCACAAGGGGAGAGGGTGAAGCTACAGCTTCGCCTGCCGAAACAAGCGCAATGCACGTTGCTGCGCCCTCTCCCCTTGTGGGAGAGGGCATCTCCACGGGCGGATACATACTCAGTCGGGTGAGGGGTTCGTGCCGCAGGAACCATCCCATCGGCCAGTCTCCAAACGTCTTCGCCAATTCGCGAAGAATATGCGGCACGAACCGGCGGATGCGGAAGCGGCAATGTGGCGCCTGCTCAGGCACCGGCAACTCTCCGCTTTCAAGTTTCGCCGGCAGGTCCCGTTCAACACCTACATTCTCGACTTCGTCTGCTTTGAGAAGCGCCTGGTGATCGAGATCGACGGCGGTCAGCACGGAGAATCACGACGCGATGCAGCGCGTGACGCAGCTCTCTCGCCGAAGGCTTTGTCATCGCGCGCTACTGGAACAACGACGTGCTCCAGCGACCCACTTCTGTATTGGAGGACATCCTTGCAAAGCTCGCCGAGCGGTAAGATACCCCTCACCCGTCGCCTCACTTTGTGCGGCGCCACCCTCTCCCACAAGGGGAGAGGGGAAGAATCGCGGCCACGACAAAGATCTGATGACCCCCTCCCGCATTCATCGCCTGACGCTGACGCATTTTCGTAATTACCGGGCGGCGGGGCTCGAGACGGCGGCCGACATGGTGGTCCTGGTCGGGCCGAACGGAGCGGGCAAGACCAATTGCATCGAGGCGATCTCGTTCCTGTCGCCGGGACGCGGCCTGCGGCGCGCGACGCTGGACGACGTCGCCGACAACCAGGGCGACGGCTCCTGGGCGGTGTCGGCACAGGTCGAGGGCGCGCTGGGCCTTGCCACGCTCGGCACCGGCATCGATCCGCCGCGCGCAGATAGCCCGGTGAGCCGGCGCTGCCGCATCGACCGCGAACCGGTCAATTCGGCGGCGGCGTTCGGCGACCACATCCGCATGGTATGGCTAACGCCGGCGATGGACGGGCTGTTCATGGGAGCGGCGTCCGAGCGGCGGCGCTTCTTCGACCGCCTGGTGCTCGCCATCGACAGCGACCATTCCAGCCGCATCTCCGCGCTCGAACGTTCGCTGCGTTCGCGCAACCGACTGCTCGAGACGCGCAATTACGACGACCATTGGTGTGACGCGATCGAGCGTGAGACCGCGGAGCTTGCGGTCGCGGTCGCCGCAACGCGCGGCCAGACCGCGGCGCGTCTGACCGGCATGCTGAACGCTCGCGCGCAGGCCTCCGCCTTCCCTTCGGCGCAGATCGCGCTCGACGGCTGGATGGAGAACGCGCTGCTGACGGAGACCGCGACGTCGGTCGAGGACCGCTACCGCCAGATCCTGCGCGACAACCGTCCGCGTGACGCCATCGCCGGCCGTACCACGGATGGTCCGCATCTCACCGATCTGCAGGTGATCTACGCGCCGAAGAGCATGCCGGCGCGCGATGCCTCGACCGGCGAGCAGAAGGCGTTGCTGATCGGGCTGGTGCTGGCGCATGCGAGCCTGGTCGCCGAGATGACCGGCATCGTGCCGCTGCTGCTGCTCGACGAGGTCGTCGCGCATCTGGATCCCGGCAGGCGCGCGGCGCTGTTCGACGAGCTGCGCAAGCTCGGCGCGCAGGTGTGGTTGACCGGCGCAGACCCTGCCGCCTTCGCCGAGATCGGCGCCGGGGGCGAGATCTTTGACGTCGAAAGCGGACAGGTATCGGCCCGGCGCTAGTCGCCGCCGTTGAACCGGCCCCATTTCTGCCGCGACTAGTTGCCGGAGGCCGCGCCGACGGCGTCGCAGCCGTTTTGCAATCGCGCAATGACATGCCGCGCGAGACCCCTGGAGAGTGAGATGCGGACGGCAAGGTCCGGGGCGCAAGCTCCGGCACGATGGCGGGCGTTTGCGTGCGGCCTCGTCCTGCTCGCGATCTGCATGCTCGCTGCAAGCGCCGGCGCCGGGATGCCGCATCTCGCGGCGCTGTTTTCCGCCGATCTCACGCCGGATCCCGATGCCAGGCTGCTCGCACCGACCCGCTACAGCTTTCGAGGAATCCACACCACCCTGATGCGGGGCGTCGAAGCGCCGCTTCGGGTCAAGCTCGAAGCCACCGTGCCCGCCGAACTCGGCGACGTCCTAGCCTTCTACCGCAGGGAGCTCGGAAAGCTCGGGTGGCAGGAGCAGCACGATGGCGCCGTCGTCTCCGCCGATCACGTCCAGCTCGCGTTCGCATCTCCGCTCGGTCCGGCGATGCTGGAGCTCGGCCGCAAGGGCAGCAGCACCTTGGTTCATCTCGTGCAGAAGAACTCGGATACTGCAACCCGGGCGAACGTCATGCCCGAGCCGGGCCAGGCGAAGCTGGTGTTCAGCAACATCGGCGAGACGGAAGCCGTGCTCGGGATCAACGCGCAGATCATCAAGCGCTCCGCCGGCGCTAACGCCGTCTCGCTGGATCTGGCGCCCGGCAGATATTCCTACGAACTGGGCGTGCCCGGCCGTCCGGCCCACAGCAACATCCTCACCGTCGCGGCCGGCGACGCCTGGGAGCTCACCGTCGGGCGCGACGGCGAGGCATGGTCGCCGCTCCAGCTGTATTGAGCCGTCCGAATCTTTGAACCTGCCCGGTTCCTGCCGCGACTTCTGGTCTGAGGCCCCGCCGACGGTGTCGCAGCCGTTGCAATCGCGCGCGCCCAAGCGCCGCGCGGCATCCTGGAGACGTAACGATGGCGATGATCCCGCGCGGGGTGCAAGTCCCGGCACGATGGCAGCTGCTTGCATGCGGTCTCTTCCTGATGGCGAGCTGCTCGATCGCGGCCGGCGCCGACGAGGGCATCGTCGACGTCCACGCGCTGCCCCAGCTCGAAGGTGCGGTGGAAGACATTTCGCGCCCCGATCCCTATAGCGTCGAATATCGCGTACCGATGCGGCAGGCCGTGACGCTGCCCGCGGTCCAAAAGCTCCTGCGCGACAACGGATGGGTGCCCTATGTGATGCCGCTTGAGGAGAAAAGCAGCCTGCTGAAGTTCAGGAAGGGACGACAGGGCCTTTCCGTTCATTTCACGCAGGCGCTCGGCCGGCCAGACCAGTCCGTGGTTTACTACACCACCGACCGGATCTACGGGAACGTGCCATTTCCGGAAGGCGCAAGTGACATCGTGTTCGACGGGACCCGGCCCTATCTCGGCTGCATCGCGCCGACGCCGCTCGATGCAACGTCGGATTTCTACAGCAGCCAGATGGCTGCGATCGGCTGGCAGAAGCTCACGCCGGAAACCGCCGCACGCTGGACCACCAGCCTGAATGAAACCGTTCCCAACGGCCTGCGCGCGTTCTACGCGCATGCCGATAGCAAGGAGACCGGCTTCTATCAGCAGAAGCCCGTGATGCTGACGCTGACGCGCCGCGACGATGGCCGCACCAATGTCGATATCCGGGTCGCCCCCTTCGCGCTGCCGAGCGAGCTCAAAGCCGATAGCGATCTGGCCGGCCTGCCGCGGCCGAGCCCGACCAAGACGGCCAGGGGGCTCGGCGGCGCGAGCGACAACAAGCGCGAAATGTCGGCCGCCGCGATGGCCGAGCTGCCGGCCGTGCTCGCCTTCTATCACCGCGAGTTCGCCGCGCGCGGCTGGCAGGAGGACGGCAGCGCGCAGCTCGCACCCGGTGACGAGGTCGCGATCAAGATCTCTTCGGCGGAGGAAACCGGCGTGCTGCGGCTTGGCCGCAAATATGATTTCACCATGGTCAGCCTGACCGCGCAGGTGAAGGACTCCGCGCTTGCCGCCCGTGCCAAGGCGAAGAAAGAGGCGGACGACAAGTTCCTTGGGGATGCGTTAGGTGCGGCCAAGCAGCTCATCACCGCCGACGAAGCCAGGCGCAAGGTGCAGGCGGCCGCATTGTCCGACGCGCCGCTCAACGCGCAGGCCGACAGCAAGATTCCGGTGCCGCTGCCTGAAAACGCCGAGGGTGTGAAGTTCGAGAGCGACGAGGGCAGGCTCGAGTTCTCCTCGACCTCGAGCGTGAAGGCGCTCACTGCGTTCTATCGCGCATCGCTCAAGCCAGCGGGCTGGAAAGAGCAGCCCTCCGTCATCAATCAGCCCAACATGGCGGTGATGGAGTTCGCAAAGAGCGGCAAGTCGATCTCGATGACCGTGATGCAGATGGGACCGAAGGTGAACGTTAGCGCCAACGGCTCCGGTCTGGTCGTCGCCGCGGCGAAGCCCGTCGAGGCCAAATCGACCCAAGCCAAGGCGGTCCAGACCAAATCGAAGGAGCCGCTCACGCCCGATCCCGATTCGGCCCTGCCGGTGCCGACGCAGCACAGCTCGACCGGCATCAGCTCCACGAAATTTCCCGGCAGCGACCAGTCGTTCCGGACCGAGCTCGAAGCCAGCATCCCCGCCGACCTTGGCGAGGTCCTCGCCTTCTATCGCGCGGAGCTGACCAATCGGGGCTGGCAAGAGAAGGCCGACGGCGCGATCGTGACGGCCGAGCGGGCGGAGCTCGCGTTCACCTCGCCGCAGGGGCCGGCCGTGCTGAAGCTTGGCCGCGCCCGAGACGAGACCACGGTCAGCCTGATGCAGCGAAATCCGCAGGCCGCGGCCAAGGCCGACATCATGCCGAAGGCCGGACAGGCCAGGCTGATGCTCGGCAATATGGGGCCGAAAGAAGCATCGCTGACGATCAACAATCAGACCGTAAAGATCGCGGCCGGCGCCGGCGGTCCGCAATCGCCGAAAGGCCCGATGCTCGATCTGCCGCCAGGCAAGTACCAGTACGCGCTGCGTCTGCCGGGACGCCCCACTCGCACCGAGATTCTCACAGTGGCCGCCGGCGATGCCTGGGGCCTCCTGGTGGGGCCAAACGGAGATGTGCTGCCGCTTCAGATGTATTGAGCTGCAAGGCCGTTCCGGGGCGTTCCAGGCGCCTCGGAACGCCCTCGTCCCCGCAAAATCCACGCCTTCCACGGCCCGAAACGGCTTCCCGAATCGCGCTTTTTCCAAGCCGCCGAATCGGGCTTCGAAGGCCTTGAAAATCGGCCAAAAAATTCTATTTAATCAAAGACTTGCCGGGGGATACTTTGCGCTAGGCGCAATCCGTCTTTCGTGGCACAAATAGCCCGCATATCAGCGCCTTTTGCGCCGCTGATTCGGGCGACATCTCGAAGGCCTCTCATGACAGAACCTGCTCGGCAGACGCCTGCCGAAAACGAACCCTCAAATCCGAGCGATTACGGGGCGGAATCGATCCGCGTGCTCAAGGGTCTCGACGCCGTCCGCAAGCGTCCCGGCATGTATATCGGCGACACCGATGACGGCTCGGGCCTGCATCACATGGTGTACGAGGTCGTGGATAACGCGATCGACGAGGCGCTCGCGGGCCACGCCACGCGCGTGGACGTGATCCTCAACGCCGACAATTCCGTCACCGTGCGCGACGACGGCCGCGGCATTCCCGTCGACATCCACAAGGGCGAAGGCATCTCGGCAGCCGAGGTCATCATGACCCAGCTCCATGCCGGCGGTAAGTTCGACCAGAATTCCTACAAGGTTTCCGGCGGTCTGCACGGCGTCGGCGTCTCCGTGGTCAACGCGCTGTCGAGCAAGCTCGGCTTGCGCATCTGGCGCGACAACAAGGAACACTACATCGAATTCGCCCATGGCGATGCGGTCGCGCCGCTCAAGGTGGTCGGCGACGCGCCCGGCAGGCGCGGCACTGAGGTGACGTTCCAGGCTTCGACGGAAACCTTCAAGAACATCGAGTATGATTTCGCCACGCTGGAGCACCGGCTGCGCGAGCTCGCCTTCCTCAATTCCGGCGTCAACATCGCCCTCTCCGACATGCGTCACGCGGTCGAGAAGCGCGAGGAGATGCACTATTCCGGCGGCGTCGAGGAATTCGTCAAATATCTCGACCGCAACAAGAAGGCGATCGTGCCGGCGCCGATCATGGTGCGCGCGGAATCCAACGGCATCGGTGTCGAGGCCGCGTTGTGGTGGAACGACAGCTACCACGAGAACGTGCTGTGCTTCACCAACAACATCCCGCAGCGCGACGGCGGCACCCATCTCGCCGGCTTCCGCGGCGCGCTGACGCGCCAGGTCAACGGCTATGCCGAGGCCAACGCGAAAAAGGAAAAGATCGCGCTCACCGGCGACGACTGCCGCGAAGGCCTCACTGCGGTGCTGTCGGTGAAGGTGCCGGACCCCAAATTCTCGTCGCAGACCAAGGACAAGCTGGTGTCCTCGGAAGTGCGCCCCGTGGTCGAGAACGTGCTCAACGAGGCGCTGCAGGCCTGGTTCGAGGAGCACCCTTCCGAAGCCAAGATGATCGTCGGCAAGGTGATCCAGGCGGCGGCTGCCCGCGAAGCGGCGCGAAAGGCGCGCGAGCTGACGCGCAAGAGCCCGCTCTCGGTCTCTTCGCTGCCCGGCAAGCTCGCCGACTGCCAGGAGAAGGACCCGGCGAAATCCGAGCTCTTCATCGTCGAGGGTGACTCGGCAGGCGGCAGCGCCAAGCAGGGCCGCAACCGCGAATTCCAGGCTGTACTGCCGCTGCGTGGCAAGATCCTCAATGTCGAACGCGTGCGTCCCGACAAGATGCTGCACAGCGAGCAGATCGGCACGCTGATCACCGCGCTCGGCACCGGCATCAGCGACGAATTCTCGATCGAGAAGCTGCGCTATCACAAGATCATCGTGATGACGGACGCCGACGTCGACGGCGCCCACATCCGCACGCTGCTGCTCACTTTCTTCTACCGGCAGATGCGCGAGATCATCGACGGCGGCTATCTCTATATCGCCCAGCCGCCGCTCTATAAGGTCAACCGTGGCAAGTCCGAGCAATATCTGAAGGACGAGCGGGCGCTGGAAGATTATTTGATCGATACCGGGCTGGACGATTGCGTCTATATTCCCGGCACCGGCGGCGATCGCACCGGCCGCGACCTGCGCTCGCTGGTCGATGACGCCCGCGCGGTCCGCGGCGTCCTGCGCAGCCTGCACACCCGCTACAATCGCAAGGTGATCGAGCAGGCCGCCATCACCGGCGTGCTCAACAAGGCGATCTACGGCGATCCGGAGAAAGCCGCCGCGGCAGCCCAATACATCGCCGCCCGCCTCGACACGCTCGCCGACGAGGTCGAGCGCGGCTGGATCGGTCAATACGTTGAAGGCCATGGTTTCCAGTTCGAGCGCACCGTGCGCGGCGTCAAGGACGTCGCCCTCATCGATGACGCGTTCCTGGGCTCGGTCGAAGCCCGCAAGCTCGACGAGTACACGGTCAAGCTTCAGGACGTTTACGCCCGCCCCGGCAAGCTGCGGCGCAAGGACACCGAGCACATGGTCTACGGCCCGGTCGATCTGTTCGAAGCCGTCACCGACGCCGGCCGCAAGGGCGTCTCGCTGCAGCGCTACAAAGGGCTGGGCGAGATGAATCCGGAGCAGCTCTGGCAGACCACGCTGGACGTCAATGCGCGATCACTGCTCCAGGTGAAGGTCAAGGAGGTCGACGAGGCCGACGACATCTTCACCAAGCTGATGGGCGACGTGGTCGAGCCGCGCCGCGACTTCATCCAGGAACATTCGCTGAGCGCGACGATCGATATCTGAGATCGGATGGCTTGGACGGTCGTCATGCCCGGACTTGTCCCGGGCATCTACGTTCTCCGTGCATCTGGCAAAGGCGTGGATGGCCGGGACAAGCCCGGCCATGACGTAGAGACACGGCTGAACCTCCCCCGCCCTCGCGACAAGTGCAGAATTGCTCCCGCGCTCAATTCTCGGTAGTTTCCGCCTCGAAAACCCGCCCCCCACTCAACACGACAGCGAGAGACCCCGTGGCGCCCATCCAGTACATTGTCGAGGGCGGTCACCGGCTCTCGGGCTCGATCGAGCCTTCCGGCAACAAGAATGCGGCCCTGCCGATCATCGCGGCAGCCCTGCTCACCGAGCATCCGGTGACGCTGGAGAACGTGCCGCGGATCCGCGACACCGAGACGCTGGTCGAGCTGATCCGCTCGGTCGGCGCGGCGGCGGAATGGACCGCCCGCAACACGCTTCATATTCACGCCAAGAGCATCCGCGCCGCCGATCTCGATCCGGACTTGTGCGTTCGCATCCGCGCCTCGATCCTGCTCGCCGGCCCCCTGCTCGCCCGCTGCGGCGAAGTGATGCTGCCGCCGCCCGGCGGCGACGTCATCGGGCGCCGAAGGCTCGACACGCATGTGCTCGCACTCGAGCAGTTGGGAGCCAAGGTCACCGCGACCGACCGGCTCGAATTCCGCGCTTCGAAACTGACCGGCGCCGACGTGTTCCTGGACGAGCCCAGCGTGACCGCGACCGAGAACGCGCTGGTCGCAGCCGTCGCCGCCCAAGGCACCACCTATTTGCGCAACGCCGCGTCCGAGCCGCATGTGCAGGACCTCGCCAACTTCCTGGTCGCGCTCGGCGCAGGGATCGAGGGCATCGGCACCAACACCATGATCGTGCACGGTCCGGCGACGCTGGGCGGCGCGACCTACCGGATCCAGCCCGACCATATCGAGGTCGGCTCGCTGATCGGACTCGCGGCCGTGACGCGGTCGCCGCTTCGCATCGTGCGCGCGGGCGTCGAGCATCTGCGCTCGATCCGCATGGGATTCGAACGGCTCGGCATCGTCTGCCGCATCGAGGGCGACGATCTCATCGTGCCCTCAAACCAGACGCTGAAGATCCAGGACGATTTTGGCGGCCATGTGCCGAAGCTGGAAGACCAGCCCTGGCCGGCCTTCCCGGCCGATCTGATGTCGATCGCGATCGTCACCGCCACGCAATGCGAGGGCGTGATCCTGATGTTCGAGAAGATGTTCGAATCGCGGATGTTCTTCGTCGACAAGCTGATCGCGATGGGCGCGCGTATCGTGCTCTGTGACCCCCATCGCGCCATCATCGCCGGCCCCAGCCGCCTGCGCGGTGCATCGATGATCTCGCCCGACATTCGCGCCGGCATGGCCATGCTGCTCGCGGCCGTCTGCGCCGAGGGCACCTCCACGATCAACAACGCCGACCAGATCGAGCGCGGCTACGAGCGCATCGACGAGCGCCTCAACGCGCTCGGCGCGAAGATCAGGCGCGTGCCTGAACGGAAGGGCTGAGAGTTTCTTCCTTCTCCCCTTGTGGGAGAAGGTGGCGTAGGCGGCCTTCGGCCGCCGTTTTTGAGAACGCCGAAGCTTCGCATCGGCTATAGCGCCGGATGAGGGGTTGCTTCAGCGAGTCTTGAGGGCCGTACGCGGAGAGATCCCCCTCACCCGTCTCGCCGCTGCTGCGGCGAGCCACCCTCTCCCGCAAGGGGAGAGGGAGAAGACCAAGCCATGTTTTCGTCGCCCGGCTGTGCTATTGACCCGGCCATGCTCGACACCGTCCAGCCTCGTTCGCAGCCGCAAGCCGGCGTGCCGCCAAATCCTCTCGCCGACGAATTCGTCGCGACGCTGCGGCTGGCCGTGCCGATGATGCTGACACAGCTCGGGCAGATCGCGATGATCACGACCGATCTCGCGCTGATCGGGCGGCTCGGCGAGAGCGCGGTCGCAGCAGCAGCGCTGGCGCACACGGTCTATTTCGTCAGCTTCACCTTCGGGCTCGGATTGATGGCGGCGGTGTCGCCGCTGGTCGCGCAAGCCTTCGGCGCCGGCGATGTCAGGCGCATCCGCCGCTCTCTGCGCGTCGGCTTGTGGGTCGCGTTGCTGATCTCGCTGCCGATGATGGCCTCGCCGCTCTATGGCGAGCACATCCTGGTCGCACTCGGTCAGGCGCCGCACTCGGCCGCGCTCGCCCAGCGCTATCTGAATGGGCTGGCCTGGGGCATCGCGCCGGCGCTCGGGTTCATCGCGCTGCGCAGCATGATGAGCGCGGTGAACCGGCCGCAGGCCCCGCTATGGATCACGCTCGCGGCGATCCCCGTCAATGCCGCGCTGGTCTACGCCCTGATCCACGGCCTGTTCGGCCTGCCGGAGCTCGGTCTGTTCGGCGCAGGGCTTGCGACCACCATCGTCAATCTCGGCACGTTCGGCGCCACGCTCGCCATTGCGGGACTGCGCAAGCCGTTCGCGGATTATCGTCCGCTTGCCAATCTCTGGCGGATCGACTGGCCCCTGATGCGCAAGCTCATCGCGATCGGCGCCCCGATCTCGTTCTCGCTGCTGCTGGAATATGGCCTGTTCTCTTCGGCGGCGCTGCTGATGGGGTTGATCTCGACCACGGCGCTTGCGGCGCATCAGATCGCCCTCCAGGTCACCGCCGTGCTGTTCATGGTCCCGCTCGGCATCGGCATGGCGGCCACGGTGCGGGTCGGCCACGCCTTCGGCCGCGGCGACCCGGCTGCGGTGAGGCGCGCAGGTCTCGTCGCAGCCGTGATCGGGATCGCGTTCGTCTCGGCCCTCACCGTCGCAATCATTCTCGGCCGCTATGAGCTCGGACGGCTGTTCTTCGGCAGCGGCGAGGCGAGCATGGCGACCGTCGAGCTGACTGCAACGCTGCTGCTGGTCGGCGCGACCTTCTTCATCGCCGATGCCATCCAGACCATCATGGGCGGCGCACTGCGCGGCATCAATGACACCAGAATGACGTTGGTATTCGCCGCGATCGGCTACTGGTGCGTGGGCTTTCCCATCGCCTGGTTGCTCGCTTTTCACGCTGATTTCGGCGCGGTCGGTGTCTGGATCGGACTGTCGATCGGATCGTTCGTCTATGCCGGACTTCTGATCTTGCGCTTCCGGATGCTGACGCGCAAACTGGCGGGATGAACGGGACCGTCCGCGAAGTCATCCCCGATGTCGACGCCGGCACGCTGCTGGCCGGTGCGCAATTCATCGACGCCTTTCGCGTGGAGATCGGCACAGCACCGGTGAATGCCCGCGAGGCCTGCACCAGGATGGTGTTGCACGGACCGCGCTGGATCGGTGCACTGACACGCCTGCGCAACATCCTCGTGAGGCCCTTTGGATTGAAGACATCGGGTGAAGGCGCACCAGCGCCGGGCGGCCTGATCGGCTTGTTTCCGGTGCTGAGCGAAACGCCGGAGCAGCTGGTCGCCGGCTTCAATGATTATCATCTCGACTTCCGCATCGTGGTCGATGTCGCCGGCGAAGCGGTGCTGCGCCACGTCACCCTGACCACGCTGGTGCGGACCAACAATCGGCTGGGCCGCGCCTATCTCGCGTTCATCACGCCCTTCCACAAGCTCGTCGCCCGCAGCATGATGGGGCGGCTCGCGGAGCCGGCCCGATGACGCTCTCCGTCGACCTCTACTACTCCTTTCGCAGCCCGTTCAGCTATCTGGCGCTGCCAAAAACGCTCAAGCTCGTCGAAACCTACGATCTGGCGGTGAATTTGCGGCCGGTCTATCCGCTCGCAGTCCGTGTGCCCGGGTATTTTCAAGAAGGCCAGCCCGAACTTCATTCGCTATGTGGTGCTCGACAGCACGCGCGTGGCGCAGCACGAAGGCATTCCGTTCCGCTTTCCCAGGCCCGATCCGATCGTGCAGGACAAGGTGACGTTCGACGTCGCGGCCGAGCAGCCCTACATCCACCGCCTGACCCGGCTTGGTGCCATGGCGCAGCTCGAGGGACGCTCGCTCACATTCACCGATGCAATTGCCCGCGTGCTGTGGGACGGCTCGGTGTCGGGCTGGAACGAAGGCGATCATCTCTGGCGCGGCGCCGAAAAGGCCGGCTTCGATCTCGCCGCGATGGATGCCGCAATCACCGCGGACCCTGATCGCTACGAGCAGGTGATCACGGAGAACGAGAAGGACCACGCCGCCTCCGGCCATTGGGGCGTGCCGACCTTCGTGTTCGACAACGAGCCGTTCTTCGGCCAGGACCGCATCGATTTGCTGGTCTGGCGCATGCAAGGCAAGGGCCTGATGCGGCGCTAGCTCACTCGGCCAAGCGCGCTGACTTGTCCGACGAGGCTTCCGACCACTCGCCGACGACGCGATCGAGATCGCAGAGATTCTGGTGCATCTGCTCCAGCGAGAAGCCGATCGCGAAGAAGCGCTCGGCGGTGTCGCTCGGCTGGCCGCGGATCAGGCCGTCCTGGCGAACGGCGGCAACCGCCTCGGCGTAATGCTGGAGCGCGACGTGCACGGGATGAATCGGCGGCGCGCCGGCACCAGCCCGCAACGCTTCGGCCGCCGAGCGCAGAAAGCGCACGATCGCCGCACTGACCTCCGCCAGCGGCGCGGCGAGCCGCAGCTGCACCTCGGCCGGCAACGGCACCACGGTCGAGCGGCCGATCATCACGACGTCGTGGCGCAGCCGTAGGATCGTTCGCAGCAAGGGACCGGTGTCGGGCCCGCTTGACAGGCGCGCGGCCCGCTCGCGCTCGGCTTCGGCACCGATCGCATTCATGCCCACCATCGCGGTGCCGATGCCGTCCTGGATCCGGTGCAGCGCATCGTTGTCGCGGCCGCGCGTGAGACCCGCGAGCAGCTCGGTGAAGGCGTCCGCGATCAGCTCGAGCAGCCTTGCCGCGCTGGCGCGGATCTGGCGCACCGCGCGCGAGGGCAGCACCAGGAACGAGACCAGCAATCCCGTGATTGCGCCGACCCCGACCTCGCTGACCCGATCGATTGCCGATGTCATGGGATCGGAATGATGCATCGTCGGAACCAGCAGCACGATGATGGCGGTGACCGTCGCTGCATTGAGGCTCGGGTTGATCGCGGCGACGAAGGCGAGTGGCGCGACCGCCAGCACCAGCAGCCCCAACAGGCCGGCCTCGGTCGAATAAGGGATCAGGATCGCGATGGCGCCCCCATAGATGGCGCCGCCGATGGTGCCGAGCACGTAATCGCGCGTCGCCTTCAGCGAGCGCCCGACGCTCAACTGGGTCACGATCAGCGAGGTCAGCACCGCCCAGAGCGGCAGCAGCAGATGCAGCGCGGTGGCGATCGCGTAGGCCGCGGTGGCCGCGACCGTGACCCGGATCGCCAGGCCCAGTTGCGTTCGCCGCGCCCGGACCCGGTCGAACACATCTTTTGGAAGTCCCATCGTGGAATATCCCGATCCTCTTGGAGCCTGCCAAAAGCATAGCTGATGCCCGCAGCCCATGGCCGCTTGAAAGGCCAAATCAGCCCGCCTAACTTGCGCGCCAAAACGAGGAAACACGATGGCCCACGAAACCGCAACGCTCGCTGCCTATGTCTTCAATCTGAAATACGGGGATATTCCGGCGGAAGTGCTGGATCGCGCAAAGGTGCTGACGCTGGACTTCCTCGGCAGCGCCATCCGCGCCCGCAGCGAAGCGGAATCGACCCCCTCGATCCTGAAGATGCTGGAGGCGCTCGCGCTCGACACCAGGGGCGAATCCACCGTGTTCGGCGACAGCAAGACCTGGACGCCGGCGGTCGCGGCGCTGCTCAACGGCGCGCTCGGCCATTCCCTCGACTTCGACGACACCCATGCGGACTCCTCGCTGCACCCGAGCGCGCCGGTCGTTCCGGCCGCCTTCGCCATCGGCGAGATGGTCGGCGCGTCGGGCCGCGACGTGCTGACCGCGATCGTTGCGGGCTATGAGGTCTGCTGCCGGCTCGGCAACGCGCTCGACCCGACCTCGCATTATGCGCGCGGCTTCCATCCGACCGCCACCGCTGGCACCTATGGCGCAGCAGCGGCCGCCGGAAAACTGTTCGGCCTGTCCGAGCAACAGCTCATCGCCGCCTTCGGCGTCGCCGGCAGCCAGGCCGCGGGCTCGCTGCAATTCCTGGTCAATGGCGCCTGGAACAAGCGCTACCAGGTCGGAGCCGCCGCGATGAATGGCGTGATCGCCGCGACGCTGGCGCGCAACGACTTCGTCGGGGCGACGGAATCCGTGGAGGGCAAACATGGCCTGCTCGCCGGCTACACCGACGATGCGCATCCCGACAAGGCGGTCGCCGAGCTCGGCAAGACCTACGAGACCATGAAGATCGGCGTCAAACCGTATCCGAGCTGCCGCTACACTCACGCCGCGATCGACGCGCTGATCGCAATGCGGCGCGAGCACAATCTGACGCCCGATCAGGTCAAGCGGGTCGAAATCGGCCTGCATCGCAACGGCATCACGCTCACCGGCGACGCCGCGACCAAGCGCCACCCGACCTCGATCGTCGGCGGCCAGTTCTCGATGTTCTTCACCGGCGCGCTCGCGCTCGACCAGGGCTCATTTGGCTGGGACGACTACAATCGTCTTGGCGACGCCGCCATCGACGCACTCGCCGACAAGTTCGACGTAGTGCAGGACGATCGCCTCGAAATCGGCCGCACCCACCCCTTTGGCGCGCGCGTGAGTATCACGACGGACGACGGCGTGCATGAGCGGCTCTACGCCGATCCCTCGGGAGAGCCGACCTCGTTCCCGGATGCACAGGCGATGCAGCAAAAATTCTTGACGCTGGCACGCCCGGTGCTGAATGCGCGCGCGGAGAAATTCGCGGACGCGATCATGACGCTGGAGCGGTTCGATCGCGTGGCAAAGGCGACGGAGCTGGGAAGGTAAAGCACCTCAATCCATCCCCGCCACCTTCCCTTTAGCGCGCGTTGCCGCAATCACATCCCGCACCAGATCAAACACACCGTCCGCTTCTGGCGGTGAGTTCGGCGAACGGCCGAGCCGCACGATCACGAGTCGTTCCGACGGAATCACGATTGTATACTGCCCGATCGTGCCCTTGGCGAAGAAGGCATCGCGCGGCCAGCCGTGATCGACGCGAAAGGTCGCGCCAAAGCTGTCGCCCTGGTTGGTCCAGAATCCGGCGCCGATACCGACCCAGGCATTGGGCGTCGCCGACGCCGAGTAATTCACCCAGCCCTCGGGCAGGATGCGCCGGCCGCCGGCGACGCCGTCGTCGAGATAGAGCTGGCCGAAACGCGCCCAGTCGCGCGCGGATGCGAGCATCTCGCTCGACCCCTCGATCGTGCCGGCGCCGTCGAGCTGGAGCGTGACGTGTCGCATGCCGAGCGGCGCGAACAATTCGCGGCGCGCGAAGGCAAGCGCATCGGCGGGATTGCCGCCGGCGGCGTTGCGGATCAGATGCGCGAGCATGATGGTGTTGCCATCGTGATAATTCCACACGGTGCCCGGCGCGGTCGCAAGCGGCATGCTCGCTGCATAGGCGGCCATGTCGGCCTCCACGAATTTCATGCGATTGACCGGCTCGAACGCGGAGCCAAGCGAGGCCTGAAGCGAGCTGCCGAGCGCCAGGCCCGCGGTGTGGCGCAGCAATTGATCGACGGTGATGGCGTGACGCGGATCGTCCGGATTTGTCCAGGCGGCGACCGGTGCGGGCCCGTCGAGCTTCAGTCGGCCCTGGCGCACGAGGATCCCGGTGAGAGCCGAGATCACGGACTTGGTCATGGAGAAGCCGAGCAGCGGCGTCTCCGGTCCGATGCCGTCCGCATAGCGCTCCGCGATGATGCGGCCCGACTTCATGACGACGATTGCGCGGGTGCGGCGGAATGGCGGCGATGGCGGCTCGGCGAAGGCGCGATCGAGCGCGGCTGACAGTTCCGGGCTTTGCGGCGATACGACCGCGGGCCCGGCGATCTCGGGCAGCAACGCCGGCTGCCTGTCATCAGGCGGCAGCCTGACGTCGGCGATCTCAGCACCGTGCTCGAGTGTGCAGCCGAGGCCCTCGCGATAGACGGCATGGCTGCGACCGATGCCGAACAGCGTCACCGTGACGTCCTTGCGCGCGCGATCGACCTGATAGTCCATCGCCCAGGTGAGCAGACCGGCGCCCGGCATCGCATCGGCGGTCTCGGTCAGGTTGCGCCTGATATCGAGGCCCGAGACAAACGTCTCCGAGCAGAGCACGTCGGCGATGAAGCCGGTGGCGACCTTGGGCAGGTCATGGGCGCGAACCGCGCCGAGCGCGAGGCCGGCAAAGGCGACGGTGGTGATGAGAAGGACGATCTTGCGGCGGCGGGTCACGGGCTTGCTCCGGCTTGAGGCGCGTGCCGGAGACGAAGCGGCATTCACGCGATGCCCGCTCGCCGGATTTGGAAAACGGCAGAGCCGAAAGCAGCGAGACGCTCGCCGATTCCAAAATAACCTAGATGTTTCAGTGCACTAAAGGTTAGACAGCATTCACCTTGAGCCGACGATATTCCGTCGGCGTCACGCCGGTCACGGCCTTGAAGGCGCGGTTGAAGGGACCGAGCGACTGGAAGCCGGAGTCCATCGCGATGGTGATGACCGGGACCTCGGCCTGGGCGGGATCGGCCAGCGCGGCCTTGGCCTCCTCGATCCGGTGGCTGTTCAGGAACACATTGAAATTGCGGTAGCCGAGCCCCTGGTTGATCAGCCGGCGCAGCCGGTATTCGGGAATTTTCAGCCGGCCCGCCAGCACGCCGATGCTGATGTTCTCCTGCCGATAGATCCGCTCGTCCGCCATTAGCCGCATCAGGGCGTCGATGAGCTTTTGGTCGGCGGCATCCTCGCCGACAGGCTGGCTCGCCGCGATCGCGGGCGCAGCCTCCGCAGCAGCTGGAAACAGGTCGGCGCCATCGACGCGCATCATCGCATAGGCGATGGCCGTGACGATGCTGGCAAGCACGCCGGTATTGACGGTATTGGCGACGTCGCCGACGTCGCTGCCGGCGAGGATCTGGAGCAGCGCGTTCAATCCGCCATAGAGCGCGGCAGCACAGACAATGAAGATACGGACGCGGCGGCGGCGCTCGACCAGATCGGCTGACCATGAGGCGATCGTCTGCACGATCGCGAGCGCAATGAAGCCGAGCACGATCAGGTTCACCGCGGTGACGGCGACCCGGACATGTCCGCCGGGTGCGATCCAGAGACAGCTGACGAAGCTGAAGGCTGCCACCAACGCCCAGGTCAATCCGTGCCACCGGCGCAGGCGAAACTCATCGTCGAACAGCGCGCGCGTGAACAGCCAGAACACCACGATATTGCCGGTCGACAACGCGATCAGCGGCGCATGCCATGCCGGTACCAGCGATGATGTTCCGACAGAATAGCTCACAGCATGCGCGGCCGAGCCGAGCGCAAAGGCCGCACCGAGCCGGGCTGCCAGCACATTGCGGAAATCCGAGAGTAATGACGCTGCCAACACCAGCAGCAGCGCCACGGCGGCGGCGCGAAAGGCGAGCTCGGCTGCGGCTGGGGTCATCGGGTGTTGCGATGGGTCGCGGTTGACATCAGCCGAACATCCTTCGTCAGGCGTATGTTTTCAAGCACCATCCGCACCACAGCTGTCATCGTCCGGCTTGACCGGACGATCCAGTACTCCGAGACGGCCATGATTGAACGGATAGGCCGCCGCGTACTGGATGCCCCGCCTTCGCGGGGCATAACAGCGGGCTTAGCCGCGACGCTGGCGCGGAATCCTGCTAGTATCGAGCCCAAGCAATTTAGACGGAGTTTTACCATGAGCTGGCAACCCTCGAACGATCCCGTGCTCGGCGATCCCATGTCCTGCGATGCGCTCGATCTCGTCATCGTGCCGCGCACGCGCGATCTCGGCGACGGCTTCGCGGTGCGGCGCGCGTTGCCGCACGGCAAGCGGCAGATGGTCGGGCCCTTCATCTTCTTCGACCATTTCGGGCCGGTGCAGTTCGTCTCCGGCAAGGGCATGGACGTGCGGCCGCACCCGCATATCGGGCTTGCCACGGTCACCTATCTGTTCGACGGCGCGATCATGCATCGCGACAGTGAGGGCAACATCCAGGAGATCCAGCCTGGCGCGATGAATTTGATGACGGCCGGCCGCGGCATCGCGCATTCCGAGCGCACGCCGGATGTGCAGCGCGCCTCGGGGCAGAAGATGCTGGGCCTGCAAAGCTGGATCGCGCTGCCGGCCGGATCGGAAGAGATCGCCCCGTCGTTCCAGCACTACGGCGCGGGTGACCTGCCGATGGTCACCGAGCGCGACTTCACCGCAAAGGTGATCGCGGGCTCGTCCTTCGGCATCACCTCACCTGTTTCGATGGTGTCGCCGTGGTTCTATACCGAGGTCACGGCGGCCGCGGGCGCGGTCGTGCCGCTCGACCCTGATCATGAGGAGCGCGCCATTTACGTGGTCGACGGCGAGGTCGAGATCGCGAACGAGCGCTACGAAGGGCCGCGACTGCTGATCTTCCGCCCGGGCGACCGCATCACGGTGAAGGCGCTCAAGGCCACGCGGATGATGTTTCTGGGCGGCGACGCCCTGGAGGGCCCGCGCCACATCTGGTGGAATTTCGTCTCCTCCAGCAAGGAGCGGATCGAGCAGGCCAAGCGGGACTGGAAAACCGGCCGCTTCGCCGCAGTTCCGCAGGAACATGAGTTCATTCCGCTGCCGGAATAGGCTAATCCGGCTTCCGGTCGCGCGATCAGGCGCGGCCGGATGTCCCGTCGCAAGACCTTGCCCCGAAAGTTCTGCCGATGACCACCATGCTCTCCAGCGACCTGCCCCTGCCCAAGATCGGGCGCGGCAAGGTGCGCGATATCTACGCCGTCGACGACGACCGCCTGCTGCTCGTCACCACGGACCGCATCAGCGCCTTCGATGTCGTGATGGGCGAGACCATCCCGATGAAGGGCGCGGTACTGACGCAAATCAGCGCCTTCTGGTTCAACGAGCTCGAAGGCGTGGTGCCGCATCACATGATCAGCGCCGACACCGACGAGATCATCGCCGCCGTGCCGGCCTTGAAGCCGCATCGCGCCGAGATTCTCGGCCGCGCCATGCTGTGCCGCCGGACCACGGTGTTTCCGATCGAATGCGTGATCCGCGGTTATCTCTCGGGCTCGGCCTGGAAGGAATATGCAGCAAGCGGAACGCTGGCCGGCGAGAAGCTGAAGGCGGGCCTGGTCGAGAGCGAGAAGCTGGAGCCCTCGATCTTCAGCCCGGCGACCAAGGCCGAGACCGGCCATGACGAGAACATTACCATCGCAAAAATGCGCGAGGTCGTCGGCGACGAGACGGCCTACACGCTCGAGAGCATGACGCGCGCGATCTACACGCTCGGCGAGGAGCTCGCCCGCGAACAGGGCATTATCATCGCCGACACCAAGTTCGAATTCGGCCGCGACAAGGACGGCCGCATCATCCTGATCGACGAAGTCATGACGCCGGATAGTTCGCGCTTCTGGGCCGTCGATGCCTACAAACCCGGCCAGCCGCAGGCGAGCTTCGACAAGCAGCCCTTGCGCGACTATCTCGATGTCGAGCGCCGCGCCGGCCGCTGGAACGGCGACGCCCCGCCGCCGCCTTTGCCCGCAAGCGTGGTGGACGCGACCAGCAAGCGGTATCTGGAAGCATATCGCCGCGTGACGGGAAGCGAACTCAAGATCTAGTGCAGGCCTTAGCGTCGTCCTGGACCAGCGAACGAAGTGAGCGCCGATCCAGGACCCATTACACCGGGCGCGGTTTGGCGAAGACTGTGGCCGTCACCTCGCGCCACGACTCCTCCCTGGGATAATGGGTCCTGGCTTTCGCCAGGACGACACCGAATGGCGGGCGCTTCGGTTTCTTCCATCCGGCTTGCAAGAATCTTGTTGCGCTAAGTCTCCAGTCGTCTACCTCTCGGAGGGGAATACTCAGCGAGTGGCACGGCGTGACAGATCCAGCGATTGGCTTCACTCCGTCGACCGGGCTCAATCCGGCCCTCAAGCGCGCGCTGAACGATATATTGGGCGGGAGCGCCGCCAGCGTCCTGACCGTCACGTTCGGACTGTCCTACGCGCTGCTGATCTTCGCGGGGCCGTTGTCGCCCTACCTGTCCTACGGCATCACGGCCACTTTCGTCAGCTCCGCGGTGCTTGCGGCCGTCGTCGAGCTCGGCAGCTCGCTGCCCTTCGCGATTGCAGCCCCCGACAGCTCGACCGCCGCGGTGACGGGTATCCTGGCGGCCTCGGTGGTCGAACGCATCGAGACGGCGAACCTGTCGACGCCGTTGCTGTCCCCGATCCTGATCACGCTCGGCCTGTCGACGATGCTGACAGGATTGGTGCTGTGTGGACTGGGCCTGACGCGGCTTGGCCGCGCCATCCGTTACGTGCCTTATCCGGTGGTCGGCGGCTTCCTCGGCGCCACCGGACTTCTCATCGTCATGGGTGCGGTCCGGGTGATCACCGACCATCCGCTGCAGTTCACGACGCTGTCGCACTTCGCCGACCGCACCATCCTGCTGGAGCTCGGTGCCGCCTGCGCGATGGCGCTGGTGCTGTATCTCACCTGGCACCGCTCGCGCAGCCCGTTCGGACTGCCGATCATCCTGGTCGGCGGCGTGCTCACCGCGCATCTGGCGTTCTGGATCACCGGCGTTTCCTTCGATGAGGCGCGCACATTGGGCTGGACCTTTCAGCCACCGCCGCAAGCGGTCTTCATGCTGCCCTGGCATACCGACGATCTCGCCCGCTATCCCTGGTTTGCCATACCGGACCTGCTTGGCAATGTCGTCGCCGTCATCTTCGTCACGGCCTCCAGCACGCTGTTCAACACCACCGGCATCGAGGTGGCCACGCGTCGCGAAGCCAATCTGGAGTGTGAGCTGAACGTCACCGGCGCCGCCAACATCCTGACCGGCATGCTGGGCGGCTACCCCGGTTGCAGCTCGACCAGCCGCTCGATGCTCAATTTCGGCAGCGGCGGCCGCGGGCGACTGTCCGGCCTCACCGCCGCAGCGCTGTCGCTGCTGGTGCTTGCCGTCGCACCCGAGCTGCTCGGCTTCATCCCCAAATGCGTGCTCGGCGGCCTGTTGCTCTATCTCGGCGCCGACCAGTTGCACAAATGGATCATCGAGTCGCGCAAGCGGCTGTCGAAGCTCGAATATCTCTCGCTGATCGCCATCATCGCGATCATCGTGGCCTGGGGTTTCGTTCCGGGCATCCTGATCGGCGTCATCATCGGCTGCGCGACGTTTGCGTTCAGCGCCGCGCGGGTCGAGTCGATCAAATACAGTTTCGACGGCTCGGAGTACCGCTCCTCGCTCGACCGCTCGCGCGACGACCAGGACGTGCTGCTTGCCCACGGGGGCAAGATCCAGGGCCTCAATCTCCAGAGCTATCTCTTCTTCGGCTCCGCCAACCGGCTCTACCAGCACGTCAAGCAGCTGCTGCAGGAACGCCCCGAGTGCCGCTATCTGCTGTTTGACTTCAAGCTCGTCACCGGCGTGGATTCATCGGCTGCCTATAGTTTCGCCCAGATCAAGCGCAGCGCCGGCGATCTCGGAGTCGAGCTGATCCTGGTGCATCTGTCGGCTGCGGCCGAGAAGGTGCTGCGCTCCAGCGACTTCGTCGGCGAGGGCGTCACCATCATCCCCAAGCTCGATCGCGCGCTGGAATGGTGCGAGAACGAGCTCATCTCGCAGCATCAGGAGCTGGCGCAGGAAGAAGCCAGCCTGCGTGACTGGTTCACGCGAATGCTCGGCAGCGAAGACGGCGCCGACGAGCTGATCCGCCGCTGCCAGCGCATCGAGGTCGAAGCCGGCGAGGTCATCGTGCAGGCCGGCGCCCCCGCCGATTCCATGCATTTCATCCTCGACGGCCGCGTCGGCATCATGATCCCGGCCGATCACGACCGCACCACACGCGTGCGCAGCCTCGGCCGTTACACCACGATCGGCGAGATGGGGCTGGTGTCACAGACACCGCGCAGCGCGACCATCCAGGCCGAGGTCGACAGCGTGCTCTACGTGCTGAATACGCACCAGTTCGACGCCATCAAGACCGAGGATCCAGCGCTCAGCCACAAGCTGCTGACCTATTTCGTGTCGGTCATGGCGGAGCGGCTGACCTTTGCGAACCGCACGATCGCGGTGCTCAGGCGGTAGCCCTCGCATCCAGAAACGTTCTGCAATGTGCTACGAACAAATCCGGGTATTGGAAAGGTGCGCCGTGTCCGGAGTCGGGATACAGGATGAGCTGCGCATCACTCATCGCCTTGAACATGTTGTAGGCGTTGATGCTCGGGAACATTGAATCGTCGCTGCCGTGAACAATCAAGGTGGGCTGCGCGATTGCGCGGAGGATGGACGCCTCGTCCTTGCGGGCACACCAGGTGATGATCGCCTTCGCCTGAGGTTCGCTCACACTGTCTCCGCTTTCGGGATCCCGGTCCTGTGCGCGCGCAGTCGCTCGCGCGATAAAGCCCCTACCGGCGCGCTGGCTGGCCTCGGAGGGCGTAAAGAACAGCGGCAGCCTGACATCGGCAGCCCCACGGGCAAAGGCGTCGTTGACGACGGCCATCAGATGCTCCTCGCCGCCGCGCGGCGCCGCTCCCGCCACGATCATCTTGCGGACGAGCCCCGTCCCCCGGGCAGCGAGCACCTGAGCGATCATGCCACCGAGCGAGAAGCCGAGAAGATCGACCTCACCGAGATCGAGCGCCCTGATGAAAGTTTCGGCATCCGCCGCCATCTGCTCGACGTTGTCCGGCGTCGCGCCGGAGCTCGTGCCGACGCCCGCATTGTTAAAAACGATGACCGGCCTGGTTTCCGCGAGCCGGTTCACCACGGCCGGATCCCAGGAATCCATGTTGCCTGTGAAATGCTGAAGCAGGACCAGTGGCATACCCTTTGCCGGGTCGAGGCGCCTGAAGGCAAAGCGCATACCGCCGGCCTCGATCAATTCCGTTCGCGCCGTTTCAAGGGACATGCCTTTTCCTTTTTCTTGAAGTGCACGGATGGCTGCTGGCACGACGGCGAGCACTCCATATATGACGCTCGCCATATGTATGTCGTCTTCCCGCGCTCGAGGGTGGAGACGTATCAGCCGGCTTACGGCATCGACAGGACGTAGATGCCATCATTTCGGCCATCCAATTGGCGAGGGGAGCAGGCGCACAAACAGGTGGTCCGTCGCATCCAGGAGTCATCATGAGAATCGGCTTGGTTCTGTCTCCGAGCTTCCAGGCCGTCTGTTTCGGCGCCGTCGCCGCTTTCGACGTGGCGAACAAGCAGGCTGGAGAAAAAATCTACGATGTTCGTGCGTTCTCGGAAGACGGCGGGCTGGTCACCTCGTCTGCTGGGATGCAAGTCATGACGGAGCCTTTCGATCAGGCCGCTTTCGACACCCTCATCGTCGCGGCGGGCCTCGACATTCCAACCTCATCACCCGGCCTCGTCCGGCTGCTTCGCGCAGCGGCCCGGAATGCGCGGCGGGTTTCGTCGATCTGTCTCGGCTCGTTCGTGCTCGGTGACGCCGGGCTGTTGAACGGGCGGCGAGCGACCACGCATTGGCGCTACGCACAGGAGATGCAGGCCAGATTCCCGGGTTGCAATGTGGACGCCGACAAGATCTTCATTGCCGACGGCCAGATCTGGACGTCTGCCGGCATGAGCGCCGGCACCGACATGGTCGTCGGCATGATCGAACGAGACCTCGGTGCCGAGAGGGCTCGCTCCGTGGCCAAAGGCATGGTCATGTACCACAGCCGCCCCGGCGGACAATCGCAGCATTCGGTTTTGCTGGAGGTCGGAACGAGCGAAGACAGGATCCAGAAGGCCCTGAACTACGCCCGGCAAAACCTGCGCGAGAGCCTCACGATCGAGGATTTGGCCCGCGCCGCCTGTCTCAGCCCGCGGCAATTCACGCGACTCTTCCGCTCGGCGACCGGCACGACGCCGGCCAAGGCCGTCGAAGCCTTGCGCCTCGAATCCGCGAAGCTGATGCTGGAGCAGACTCGTTTGCCGATCGAGGTCGTGGCGCGCGAGACCGGCTTTGCGACCCGTGAGCGCATGCGACAGGCTTTTGTCCGCGTGCATGGCGAGGCGCCGCGGACCTTCCGCAAGGAGGCTGGGCCACTCGCCATGCTCTGACGTGCCTCAAATCAGCTCAGCCGGATATTGGACAGATCGATCGAGACGACCAGCGGCTCGGTGCTGAAGCTGCCGTCGGGTTGCCGTGCATAAATGCGACGCTTGGTCGGAAACCGGATGCCCGAGACCTCGACATAGCCATCGATCAGATGCGCGCCGGGCGTATTGCCGGCGATCTCCACGTCGTAATCGTGCCGCTTCAAGAGTCCGTCCGCATCGAAATAGAGCGTCTGCACCGCACTGTGCGTTGCGATGTCATTTGGAAAACGGACCGCAAGACGGCGCCACAGCCCGTCATTCGTACGCACCGGCTCCAGCTCTTCTGCCTCGACTCCGGGCCAGGCGAGCACGAACGGGGTGTTGAGGTAAGTCCACATGGCGCAGCCGGCGAAATAGGCGAGCTGGAGATCGGTCCACGGCGTTTGCAGAGTATGACCTGCAAAGCTGCTGCGCGGGTCACGAAGCTCGTCGAGCACCGTGCCGTCGGCCGCTTCGAGGGCGACCCGCCCCGGCTCGAACCGCGAACGGCGGCGCTCGGCGCCGAAGGGCGAGTGGGACGCCCATTCCTGGCGCAGACCAGCCGTCACGGTGGTCTGCTGAAGCGTCTCGGGCTGCCCTTTCAAGGACCACAACACGCCCCCCTGCTGAAGGTCGGCCGCGACCTGCTCGAACTGGTTCCAGCGCTGAAGCCCACCATGGGCTTCGATCGCCAGCTCACTTAGTTTGGTCATCACGTTCTCCTGCGTAGGGGCCGTTGCATTGAGCCCTGCTGCAGAGAACGTTAGGCCCTCACGGGAGGACGGCGAACGCCGTAGATGCCGCGTTTCAGGCCACGGCGACCAGCAGCTAAACCCCCGCCATCATCACATATTTGATCTCGACATATTCTTCCATGCCGTGATGCGAGCCTTCGCGGCCGAGGCCGCTTTCCTTGACGCCGCCGAAGGGCGCCACTTCGGTGGTGATCAGGCCGGTGTTGACGCCGACCATGCCGGATTCCAGCGCCTCGGCGACGCGCCAGACGCGGCCGAGATCGCGGGAGTAGAAGTAGGAGGCGAGCCCGAACGGCGAGGCGTTGCACATCGCGATGACGTCGGCCTCGTCCTTGAAGCGGATCACAGGTGCGAGCGGGCCGAAGGTTTCCTCCTGCGCCACCAGCGAGTCCGGCTCGACGTCGGCAAGCACCGTCGGCTCGAAGAACGAACGCCCGAGCTCGCTGCGCTTGCCGCCGGTGACGATCCTGGCGCCGCGCTTGACGGCGTCCGCGATATGGCGCTCGACCTTGTCGACCGCTTTCAAATTGATCAGTGGGCCCTGCGTGACGCCGTTCTCGGTACCGTCACCGATCTTCATCGCCGCGACTTTCTTCGACAGCTTCTGCACGAACTCGTCGTAGATCTTGTCCTGGGCGTAGATGCGGTTGGCGCAGACGCAGGTCTGGCCCATGTTGCGGTATTTCGAGACGATCGCGCCGTCGACCGCCGCATCGATGTCGGCGTCGTCGAACACCACGAACGGCGCGTTGCCGCCGAGCTCGAGGCCGAGCCGCTTCACGCCGACGGAGGCCTGCCGGTAGAGAATCTTGCCGACCGCGGTCGAGCCGGTGAAGCCGACGAAACGCACGGCCGGATGCTCGCACAACACCTTGCCGATCGGCGCTGCATCGCCCGTGACGATGTTGAACACACCCTTGGGCACGCCGGCTCTCTCCGCGAGCGCGGCAAGCGCCAGCGCCGACAGCGGCGTTTCATTGGCGGGCTTCAGCACCACGGTGCACCCGGCCGCAAGCGCCGGCGAAACCTTTCGTGTGATCATCGAGTTCGGGAAATTCCACGGCGTGATCGCGCCGCAGACGCCGATCGGCTGCTTGATCGCGAGCAAGCGCGCATCCGGCCGCTGCGTCGGAATCGTCTCGCCATAGACGCGGCGGGCCTCCTCGGCGAAAAATTCGACATAGGCGCCGCCGATGTCGACCTCGCCGAGCGCTTCGGCGAGCGGCTTGCCCTGCTCGGAGGTGAGGATCAGCGCGAGGTCCTCGCGATTGGCGATGATCAGCTCGAACCATTTGCGCAAAATATTGGAGCGCTGCTTGGCGGTGTGCTTGGCCCAGCCCGGGAACGCGCGCTCGGCGGCCTCGACCGCCCTGGTGGCGTCATCGGCCGAAAGCTGCGGAACCTTTGCAAGCTCGATGCCGGTTGCGGGATTGTTGACGGCGAAGACCGGCGAGCCGACCCAGGTGCCGTCGATGTAGCAGGCCTCCTTCAGCAGCGACGGGTCCTTCAACCGGTCGCGCAGATTGGACGTGGCGTGCTGGGCACGTGCGGCGGCGGTCGGGGTCATGGCGTTGCTCCTGCGGGGCTTTTGCGGGCTGTTCCGGTTCGGCCGGAATATAGGGAGACGCGGCGCGCAATGCACCGTCCCGCAACGCACATCTGCTGGGAGCCAGGCTCGGAGCGGCGGAGTTACGCCGCGCCGCTCAGATAGGTCTCGCGCCGCCCGATCATGCGCTCGGCGGCGGCCTTGGCGTCGGCCTTCGAGGAGGTTGCGCAGGTCCGGTATTCGAGATCAGGAACGTCGGACGCGTTGCGGCGGCCGAACCAGGACTTTGAACCGACCGGCAGCAGCGCCAGCGCCTGTGCCAGATTGTCGACAGCGCCGAAGGAATAAAGTGCGCCGGTGCCGGCGATGCGGACCTCGTAGATGCCGGGCGCGATCGGCGCTTCGAGATTCTCGCCCCGTCCGGGACGGGGATAGCGCTTCCATTCGCTCCAGGTCGAAATCATCTGAGGTCCCCCCTCGCGGCCGGTGGGCGGCCGCCAATTTGCATCAAGTCTTAACGTTGACCGTCGATCGGCCGAGAGCTGAAC
The DNA here is from genome assembly GCF_055811315.1 of Bradyrhizobium sp. MI1.4. Taxonomy (NCBI): domain Bacteria; kingdom Pseudomonadati; phylum Pseudomonadota; class Alphaproteobacteria; order Hyphomicrobiales; family Nitrobacteraceae; genus Bradyrhizobium; species Bradyrhizobium sp. MI1.4. Next base: position 285,951 of record NZ_JBVVPP010000005.1, read on the forward strand.
GCCGCAGCTCACAAAATGTTTCAAGTGCTTCAAACAGTCGAAACATCTCGCCAGCACCCATCCACGGTCACGGCTGGTTGCGGCCATCCACCACAGATTGTGACGGAGTGTTGCAGGTCAACCGCCTTGTCGTCGTGCGAGGGGAGCCGACCGTCAAGTCACGACATCGCGACCGCGGCAGGTACGCGGATGTGCTTGCCGCGCGGCGCACGCGGGAGGACAATCGATCGCTTCCAACAATAATCAAACCGGAGGAAACGCGGATGCAAGGCAAAGCTGAGATCGACCAGATTCTGCGCCAGAAGAGCGAGGCCAGGGAGATTCCCGGCGTCGTCGCCATCGCCGCCAGCGGTACCGAGGTGCTGTATCAGGGCGCGTTCGGCAAACGCGACCTGTCCAAGCCGGATGCGATGACCGCCGACAGCGTGTTCTGGATCGCATCGATGACGAAGGCGGTGACATCAGCGGGCGCGATGCAGCTCGTCGAGCAAGGCAAGCTGTCGCTGGATGCGCCGATCGGCGAGGTGTTGCCCGATCTCGCCAAGCCGCAGGTGCTCGAAGGTTTCGATGCCAAGGGCGAAGCCAAGCTGCGGCCGGCCAAGGGGCCGATCACGCTGCGCCAACTCATGACCCACACCGCCGGCTTTGCCTACAACATGTGGAACGGCGATCTCGCGATCCATCTCGAGAAATCCGGCATCCCCGCCATCACCACCTGCCAGAACGCGGCGTTGAAGACGCCGGTTATGACCGACCCCGGCACGCGCTGGGAATACGGCACCAATATCGATTTCGTCGGCAAGGCGGTGGAAGCCGTCAGCGGCAAGCGCCTCGATGCCTATCTGCGCGACAATCTGTTCGCACCGCTCGGCATGAGCGATACCGCTTTCAAGATCACCGACGACATGCGCAAGCGTCTGGTCGGCATGCATGCGCGCGGCGAGGATGGCCAGCTCGCCGCGATCCCGTTCGAGCTCGAGCAGGAGCCGGAATTCCACATGGGCGGCGGCGGCCTTTATTCGACCGCGGCCGACTATATCAGGTTTACCCAGATGATCTTGAACAAGGGCCGCGGCAACGGCAATCAGGTGCTGAAGGCCGAGACCATCGCGACGATGGGGCAGAACCACATCGGCGACCTCGCCATGGGCAAGATGACCACGGCGGCGCCGATGTACACCAATGACGTCGATCTCTATCCGGAGCAGGTGAAGAAGTGGGGCCTCAGCTTCATGATCAACACCGCCAAGACCGCCGAGGGCCGCAGCGCGGGCAGCCTCGCCTGGGCGGGCCTCGCCAACACCTATTACTGGATCGACCCGGCGCGCGACGTCACCGGCGTGATCCTGATGCAGCTGCTGCCATTCGCCGACGCAAAGTGTCTCGAGGCTTTTGCCGGCTTCGAGCGCGGCGTCTATGCCGGGCTCGATGCGGGAAGCGGGCAGAAGGCGGCGTGAGGCGCGCCTGACTCTCACGACGCGTCACGGCCGGGCTTGTTGTCCCGGCCGTGCACGCACCTGACTGGAGGACACGATCTTGGCAGACAAAGCCGACAGTTACGTTTGCGGCACCTCCGACACGCCGCTGCTCGGCGACACCATCGGGCGCAGCCTCGATCAGGCCGCGCGGCGCTGGAGCGATCGTGAGGCGCTGGTCTCGCCCAGCCACGGCGTGAGATGGAAATGGGGAGAGTTTGCCCAGCGGGTCGACGCGCTCGCCGCCGGCTTTGTCGCGCTCGGCCTCGAACGCGGCGGGCGGATCGGCATCTGGTCGCTGAACCGGCCGGAATGGACACTGACCCAGTTTGCCGCCGCCAAGGCCGGCCTCATCCTGGTGACGATCAATCCGGCCTACCGGCTGAGCGAGCTGGAATTCGCGTTTCACAAGGTCGGATGCAGCGCCATCGTCACCGCGACGGCATTCAAGACCAGCAACTACATGGACATGCTCAACACGCTGTTGCCGGAGCTCGCGAGCGCCAAGCCCGGGCAATTGCGCGCGGCGCGGCTGCCGGCCTTGCGCATCGTGATCCAGATCGGCGGCCCCGCCTGCCCGGGCACGATCCCGTTCGACGAGGTCGCCGGCATGGGCGGTACCCTGCATCGCGAACAGCTCGCCGCGCTCAGTGCCTCGCTGCAATTCGACGATGCCGTCAACATCCAGTTCACCAGCGGAACGACGGGATCGCCCAAGGGCGTGACGCTGACCCATCACAACATTCTCAACAACGGCTATTTCGTCGGCCGCGCCATGCGCCTGACCGAACAGGACCGCATCTGCATTCCGGTGCCGCTCTATCATTGCTTCGGCATGGTGATGGGCAACCTCGCCTCCGTCACGCTCGGCGCAACGATGGTCTATCCCGGCGAGGGGTTTGATCCGCTCGCAACGCTGCGGACGATCGAGCAGGAAAAATGCACCGCGCTGTACGGTGTGCCGACCATGTTCATCGCCGAACTCGACCACGGCGAATTCTCAAACTTCGATCTGACATCGCTGCGCACCGGCATCATGGCCGGTGCACCCTGCCCGATCGAGGTGATGAAGCGCGTCAACAGCGAGATGAACATGGGCGAGGTCACGATCGCCTATGGCATGACCGAGACGAGCCCGGTCAGCTTCCAAAGCGCCGTCGACGACCCGCTCGATCGCCGCGTCTCGACGGTCGGGCGAATCCATCCGCATGTCGAGGTCAAGGTCGTCGATCTCGAGGGCAAGATCGTCAAGCGCGGCGAACGGGGCGAGCTCTGCACCCGCGGCTACAGCGTGATGCTGGGCTACTGGGAGGAGCCGGAGAAGACCGCGGATGTGCTCGACGCCAACGGCTGGATGCATACCGGCGACATCGCCATCATCGACGACCAGGGTTATTGCAACATCGTCGGCCGCATCAAGGACATGGTGATCCGCGGCGGCGAGAACCTCTATCCCCGCGAGATCGAGGAATTTCTCTACCGCCATCCCAAGATTCAGGACGTGCAGATCTTTGGCGTTGCGGATACCCGCTACGGCGAGGAGCTCTGCGCCTGGATCCGCGTCAGGCCCGGCGAGACGCTGACGAAGGAAGAGGTGCGCACCTTCTGCGACGGCCAGATCGCCCACAACAAGATTCCGCGGTACGTGGAATTCGTCGACGAGTTTCCGATGACCGTGACCGGAAAGGTCCAGAAATTCCTGATGCGCGACGACGTGGAGCAACGGCTTGGACTGAAAGCCGCGAAGACGGCGTGAGCCGCAGCTGTCATTCCCCGCGAAGGCGGGGAATCCAATACGCCGGAGCCTCTCGATAGAACCACGACCGTCTCGGAGTACTGGATCGCCCGGTCAAGCCGGGCGATGACAGCGAGTGTGTGGGGTTTGAACCATAAACACGCACACCCCCCCGGCCGGCGCGCGGCAGAAGCGCCACCCGGGGTGCCGCGCCCCCTTGG
>NZ_JBVVPP010000006.1:0-5000 GCF_055811315.1 Bradyrhizobium sp. MI1.4
TCCCTGCAATCTCAAACCGCCTCGAATCCGAAAAAGAGACTCCTGCTCAATCGCTTAGAACCTTGTTCACGGACGACTTCATATGGCGGGCTTGCGCAAGGTGCTCGGCGATGGAGAGGCCGGAGCGACGTATGTCACGACCGTGCCAGGACAAGGGTATAGCTTCGTGGCGCCTGTCTCACGAACGCTCAAGCCTGTTGCTGAAATCGCAAAATCGGGTCGACGCTCAACATTTCCGAATCGCCTTGGCAGGATGATTGGCAGGGACGACGCCGTGCAAGCGATCTCCTCGCATCTTATGGCCGAACGATTCGTGTCCATTGTCGGTCCGGGCGGGATCGGAAAAACAACTCTGGCAATATCTGTCGGCCACCAACTCACTACAGAGTTTGCCGATCTGGTTCACCTTATTGACCTGGGCTCACTTTCTGATCCGCATCTCGTGGCGGGTACGATCGGCTCGGCGCTCGGACTTGCCGTTGACGATCGCGATCCTATCCCCGGCCTTCTGGCCGCACTGCGAGACATCCGAGTTTTGCTGGTGCTCGATAGCTGCGAGCGTGTGATTGAGGCGGCTTCTGCGCTGGCAGAAACCATCTTCGAGGAAACGCCGCAAGTTTACATCTTGGCAACAAGCCGTGAAACCTTGCGGGTCAGAGGCGAGCACGTTCATTGGATAGCTCCCCTCGAGTTTCCGCCTGAGGGTCCCAATGCACGAGAGGCGATGGCATACGCTGCAGTACAGCTTTTTGTCGAACGCGTTACAGCAAGTCAGCCTCAGTTCATACTCAACGACGTCGATGCACCGGTCGTGGCCGAGATCTGCCGAAAGCTCGACGGAATCCCCCTCGCAATCGAACTCGCAGCTGGTCGTGTGGACGCTTACGGAGTCCATGACGTTTTGCGGCTCCTCGACCACAAGTTCGAGCTCTGGCGAGGCCGGCGAACGGCGTTGCCGCGACACCAGACTCTGGCTGCAACGCTCGACTGGAGCTACGATCTTTTGCCGGAGCTTGAGCAGATTATCCTGCGCCGACTATCTGTTTTCGTTGGGCCGTTTACGATCGAGGCTGCCTTCGCGATCGCGGCCGGAGATGATTTGGACGATTCGCAGGTGATCGAGTCCGTTGCCAGTCTTGCCGCCAAGTCACTTCTGACAGCGAACGCTCGTCTCGCCATCCCGCTATACCGATTGCTGGATACCACCCGCGGGTATGTGCAGGAACAGTTGGCCAGAAGCGATGATGCAAACCTCGTTGCTCGCCGTCATGCTGTCTATCATTTAACTTTATTCGAGCGGATTGGGGTCGAGCTGTCCGGTTTCCGGAAGAGCGAAAATGCGTCTGCCTCCAAGCTCGTTCGGTCCCTGAAAGGGGCAGGAAGCAACAATCTGACCGAAGCATCGGTTGCCACTAATGGTCGGCCGATCGATGAGATCCGCGTTGCCCTCGACTGGGCGCATGGCAAGTCTGGTGATTCGCTGCTAGCGCTCGACCTCACGGCCGCTGCCGCACCGGTCTGGATTCATCATATGCTCATAGACGAATGTCGGGAGCGGACAGAGCAAGCGGTTTTCCAAATCGACGAAAAGCTGGGTCGTGACGCGCGCCGGGAGCTCCGCCTCTTCTTCACTTTGGCGGTTGCGCATATGGAATCGACCGGGGACGCTGCGATCATCGACGATGCGTGGTTGCGTGTATCCCGATTGGCTGAAGAACTGGACGACAACGAATATCGGCTGAGGAGCTTATGGGGTCTCTGGATAGGGCGATACCTAAGAGGCGATTTCCCCGGTGCACTGCAGATCGCCGAAAAATTCGTCAACCTGCCTGATGGCGCTATCGATGTCGCTGATCGTTTCGTCGGAGAGCGGATTTTGGGAGTGACGCGGCACATTCTAGGGGACCAAGCCGGCGCCCGGCGACATCTGGAAAAAATGCTGGCAGGCTACGTCGCGCCGCCAGGGCAAATGCACGCCCTGCGATATCAGTTTGATCAACATGTGGCTGCCCGAACGTACTACAGCCAAACGCTTTGGCTGTTGGGTTTTCCGGACCAGGCAGCCGCGGTCGGCAAACACGCCTTCGATCATGCGACGGCACTTGGACACGATTTTTCTCTTCTCTATGCGATTGCCTTCGGCGCTTGCCCTCTAGCGCTTGAGATCGGCAATTTTGATGCTGCGGAAGCGCTCATCTCAACTATGCTTCATCGAGAAGCGACGTTCAGAGCAATGGGAGTATGGGGCCGCTGTTATGCGGGTATTCTGGAGATGAAGGGTGGCCACACCGCTGCGGGCCTTGCCCTGCTTCGCGAAGGCTTGAGTGGCTTCCCCCCGACCGGCTTTCAAAGCCGCTATTTATTCCTTCTGGGCAATCTCGCACTCGGTGAGTCTGATATCGGCGATCACCGCGGAGCCAATACAACGATCGAAAGGGCGCTGGCTCAATCGGAAAGGAACGAGGACCGCTGGTTCGTCGCTGAACTGCTGCGCATCAAGGGTATCCTGGCGCTCAATCAAGGTGGCGCGGAGGCGCTCGTGTCGGCCGAAGCGCACCTCAATCACTCTCTCGAGTGGTCACGCCGCCAAGGCGCAATATCCTGGGAGCTCAGGACGGCGACAACTCTGGCATCCCTGATGCAGAAGCAGTCGCGTATCGGTGAGGCACGGGAGCTGCTAGCGCCCCTTTACGTTCGTTTCTCCGAGGGACTTGCCACTGCAGATTTAGTCAAAGCTCGTTCTCTGCTGACATTGTTGAACGAGCCAACCTAGCTTGGATCAATAAGGATTCGCAGCGTGATAGAGCCAGCCGCTACGAGAAAGAAGATGCCACGCCCACTCACCCCCGCAGAGCGTGATCTGGTTGCCTTTATTCTAGGTCAGCATTCGCCCTTGCAGGACCATTTTGGGCTCGTCGAGGAAATGAACGACGGTGGGATGGGTAGCCTTCTCTTTGTCGGCGCGGCAGATCGGCGTTTCGGCCGATGTATTGGCGAATGCGAATTCGACGATGCCGATGGAGTGCTGGTGTCGGTCGCGCTGAACCTCGGCCAGCGCGACGAGTTGTTTGAACTTGATCTGTGGAAAGTCGACTTTTCGCCGCTACAGAGGATCGCCGTCCTAGGTGATGTCCGTCCCTCACGGTGGTTGCGACACACGCTCAGATAAGCCAGATCTGAAGCCGTTCGAACCGGCTCGGCCAGCGGACCGCTCCGGGTCACAGTCTGACCTGGGCAACGATCCCGGACATATCCGCTTTGGCTCTCGGTCAGGGAAGCAGTCGCTCTTGCTTCGCCTGCCTGAACCACTTCCGGAACATATCCTCGGTGTCCATCATCTCGGTGAAGCCGGCGCGGTTGATCTTCACGGTCGAGACGATCGAGGGCGGACCGGATTCGGTCTGGCCGAAGCGCACGCTATAATCGGCGTATTGAAGCGAGAGCCCGACAAATTCGGCCAACGCAGGCGACACAAGATCGTGCTTGCGGCGCAGCGCATCCCAGGGGTCGACCCAGGATGGAAACGCCCTGGCGAGCGACAGCGGGACCGGCTTACCCGGCCTCATCTCCAGCGCATCCGCGACCGCAGGCCAGATGTTCTCCCAGGTGAAGACGTCGCCATTGGTCACGTTGAAGGCCTCGTTCCGCGCGGCCTCGGCCTCTCCCGACCAGGCGATGGCGCGGGCGAGGAGATCGACGTCGACGGACTGCCCCACCCGCGGGGCGCCGCCGGGGTAATCGAGCGGCCTGCCCTGCTCGCGCAGCATCGCCGCGTAGACGCCGAGCGGTGGAATCAAATCCATGGCGCCCCCCATGGCGAGGCCGACGATCAGCACCGGCCGCAGGATGGTCCAATGCCAAGCCTTGCCGGCTTGGAGTTGGCGCAAGAAGTTTTCCTGCGCCCAGTAGAAGTTGGGCTGCTCGTACATTTCGGAGCGGCCTTCGCGGGCCGGCACGGTCAAGGGGCGAACGTGGACACCATAGGCCTTGGTGCCCTGCAGCAGGGCGACGTGCCTGAGGCCGGGCGCCACAGGCTCGAGCGCACCCATCAAATTGCGCAGCATCAAATCGTTGGTCTTGATCTGCTGCGGGTCGCGCCAGCCGTCGACGAGCTGCGGCGCCTCGTAGAGCGCGGCGTAGATCAGATGCGTTGCGCCGCTCAGTTCCGAGGCGGCACGCCCGCAATCCGCTGCGCTGGTCAGGTCGATCGGGACATGACGGGCACCGTAGAGGTCGCGCGGCTTCCGCCGGGACAGGGCAATGACATCGCACCCGCCCGAGACGCCGAAGTGTCGCAACGCGGCATTGCCGACGAGACCGCTCGCTCCGGCGACCACGATTTTCTTGCCCGTCATGCGCGAGCCTCCCTGGTTTTTGAATGACCGAATAGCAGATCGCTTGCAGGCCCGACTTGCGTCAGGCCGGCGTTCGCACCTGCGAGGCGCCCGTGAGGCTTGATTCCGGCGAAGCGCCCGGTCATCCTCGCCGCGGAACCGCAACGATCGGAATTCCATCTTCGAGTGCCCGCAAGGGCCGTTCGGAAACGCCACAACGTCTCAACAGACAACGTCGAGCGTCGACGAAGACAAGACGACACCAAGATCGGTCCCTGGTCGAAGCATCGACTTAACGGAGGGAAGCGCATGGAACGTCGTAAATTCCTGACGGCAGGCGGATTGGGCCTCGCCGCCAGTGCCGTCACTGCGCCGGCGATCGCGCAGTCGATGCCCGAGATCAAATGGCGATACGCCGCGAGCTGGCCGAAGGCGCTGGATACGCTCTACGGCGGCTGCGAGTATTTCGCCAAGCGCGTTGCCGAGATCACCGACAATCGTTTCCAGATCCAGCCATTCGCCGCCGGCGAGATCGTGCCGGGCCTGCAGGTGCTCGACGCCGTCGCCAACGGAACGGTGGAGATGGGCAACACCGCGCTGTATTATTACTGGGGCAAGAACCCCGCCTTCACGTTCGGCACGTCGCTGCCGTTCGGCTTGAACACG
>NZ_JBVVPP010000006.1:10000-182216 GCF_055811315.1 Bradyrhizobium sp. MI1.4
GCTCTCATTATCAATGTCCACACACTCGGCAGAATGTTGTCTGCAGAACTACCTTGCGGCACGCGCCCTCGATGAACGCTATCTGCAGCCGGACAATGATTAGAAAGACCAGCTTGCTTCGTAAGATCGTTCCGATAGCGAGGCGGTCAAGCTTCGCTAAAAGGATCATTTACAACTCGCTAGTCTTTCAAAGCAGCCTTGTGAGCTACAATGGAAGACGCACGAGCGCCGAAATGATCCGGAGATAATGAAGTATCGCGCAACAATTACTTGTTGCCCGATCCAACTCGGATCGATCTCCTCTTTACGATGTCAGAAATCACGCAGCTTACTGTCCATCCGGACTAGTAAGTGCGAAGTGATGTTTCGCGGACGACGGTATGAGCAGCCGGTGATCAAACCATCTGGTGGAGCCAGACGGGATCGAACCGACGACCTCATGCTTGCAAAGCACGCGCTCTCCCAGCTGAGCTATGGCCCCGTAACCAGAAGACGAATGCTCACTCGATGAGTGTGGTGGGCCTGGGAAGACTTGAACTTCCGACCTCACGCTTATCAAGCGCGCGCTCTAACCAACTGAGCTACAAGCCCCTAACGCATATCCAGTCAAGGACCAGGGATTCTGCAAGGTTGCAGCCCCAGCGCGTGTTCGTCCGCGAAGAAAGAGAAACGAAGACGGCGAAATCCCGCCAATGCAGCTCAACGATCCTGACGACCGTTGGCCACTGATGTTTCTAAAACGGTTCGATAGAAGCAAGCTTCTGAAGAACCATCCTTAGAAAGGAGGTGATCCAGCCGCAGGTTCCCCTACGGCTACCTTGTTACGACTTCACCCCAGTCGCTGACCCTACCGTGGCCGGCTGCCTCCCTTGCGGGTTAGCGCACCGTCTTCAGGTAAAACCAACTCCCATGGTGTGACGGGCGGTGTGTACAAGGCCCGGGAACGTATTCACCGTGGCGTGCTGATCCACGATTACTAGCGATTCCAACTTCATGGGCTCGAGTTGCAGAGCCCAATCCGAACTGAGACGGCTTTTTGAGATTTGCGAAGGGTTGCCCCTTAGCGTCCCATTGTCACCGCCATTGTAGCACGTGTGTAGCCCAGCCCGTAAGGGCCATGAGGACTTGACGTCATCCCCACCTTCCTCGCGGCTTATCACCGGCAGTCTCCTTAGAGTGCTCAACTAAATGGTAGCAACTAAGGACGGGGGTTGCGCTCGTTGCGGGACTTAACCCAACATCTCACGACACGAGCTGACGACAGCCATGCAGCACCTGTGTTCCAGGCTCCGAAGAGAAGGTCACATCTCTGCGACCGGTCCTGGACATGTCAAGGGCTGGTAAGGTTCTGCGCGTTGCGTCGAATTAAACCACATGCTCCACCGCTTGTGCGGGCCCCCGTCAATTCCTTTGAGTTTTAATCTTGCGACCGTACTCCCCAGGCGGAATGCTTAAAGCGTTAGCTGCGCCACTAGTGAGTAAACCCACTAACGGCTGGCATTCATCGTTTACGGCGTGGACTACCAGGGTATCTAATCCTGTTTGCTCCCCACGCTTTCGTGCCTCAGCGTCAGTATCGGGCCAGTGAGCCGCCTTCGCCACTGGTGTTCTTGCGAATATCTACGAATTTCACCTCTACACTCGCAGTTCCACTCACCTCTCCCGAACTCAAGATCCTCAGTATCAAAGGCAGTTCTGGAGTTGAGCTCCAGGATTTCACCCCTGACTTAAAGACCCGCCTACGCACCCTTTACGCCCAGTGATTCCGAGCAACGCTAGCCCCCTTCGTATTACCGCGGCTGCTGGCACGAAGTTAGCCGGGGCTTATTCTTGCGGTACCGTCATTATCTTCCCGCACAAAAGAGCTTTACAACCCTAGGGCCTTCATCACTCACGCGGCATGGCTGGATCAGGCTTGCGCCCATTGTCCAATATTCCCCACTGCTGCCTCCCGTAGGAGTTTGGGCCGTGTCTCAGTCCCAATGTGGCTGATCATCCTCTCAGACCAGCTACTGATCGTCGCCTTGGTGAGCCATTACCTCACCAACTAGCTAATCAGACGCGGGCCAATCTTTCGGCGATAAATCTTTCCCCGTAAGGGCTTATCCGGTATTAGCACAAGTTTCCCTGTGTTGTTCCGAACCAAAAGGTATGTTCCCACGCGTTACTCACCCGTCTGCCGCTGACGTATTGCTACGCCCGCTCGACTTGCATGTGTTAAGCCTGCCGCCAGCGTTCGCTCTGAGCCAGGATCAAACTCTCAAGTTGGACTTGAACTTTGAACCGGCTGATCACAACGTTTTGACGAGGTCCCACCATTTTTCATCGACCGAAGTCGATGAGCTGCCCGCGATTCACATCGCTGGCAACGATGGTGTAACCTTAAAACGTGTACCGCCGAAGTCTTTCGTCCCCTCTCAGAACTCAAAAGCCGAAGCTCTTCAGTATCCGAGAGGCGCAAGGACTCCGCCGTCCACGTTTCTCTTTCTTCATCTTCACTTGTCAAACAGCCCGGGACCAGGAGGCCCCAACCTTCCAGAGAGGAAGGGTTCCGACACCCTTACCGACGATGGATGAACTCCAATCGACTTACGTCGACTGTTGTGTCACTCAACAAGGTGAGGAGCATCAGTGGCGCGTTCGCTCGCCTTGGTCAGTGACCCGGCGGCGCCGCGCTCAGTGGTCGGGTTATAGGCCCCGCCCATCGGGGTTGTCAACGACCATTGTCAGAAAATCGTCGCACGGTGGATTGTTCGAAAAATCCACGCGATTACAGCAGGTTAGAAAGTCGCTGAGCGGCTGGATCGCGCCGGCGCGGAGAAAAAACTCAAAAAAGTTTGGGCTCGAGAGGGCTCCGGAGGCGGCATGAGGCGACTTGGACGCGACTTGGATCGCTCGTCCCTGGAAGGCCCCTGACGCCCGGCCGTTCGGGAAACTTTTCCATATTAGGCGCCGTACTTGAGCCACAATCCCCCGGCGTTCTGGTACAGACAAAGCTTGAATCGCAGGGATGCCAGTGGGGGCTGCCGGCGGTTTGTGTGGGGTCAGAGGAAGGCGATCATACGATGAAGCGGCCTTCTTCAGACATTCGAGACACATCGAGAGATCTTTTTCCGCTTAGCTGTTCGTAAATTCGGCCGGTCCGACATCTGGGCCTTCTGACCGCGGACGCCTATGCGGCTTGCCTTTTCCAGAGACGCCCCGAAGAGGGCGGCTCAAGGAGGGGCTCGAAACAGGGTTGCTCGAAACGGGGCTGCTCGAAATCGGGCTCTCGGATCGTTGATTGGGGGACTTGGGTTGAACCATAGGACGTCACGCGGCGCTTACGGGCGTGAGACCGGGATCATCGATCTCGGCCACGAGCCGCCGCTGTCCGTCGATGGTTCGGAAGCCGCCGTCATCGATCGCCGCCGCGTCTCGGTGCAATGGTTCAGCGGGACGATTCTAACCGGACTTTGCGGCGCAGCCCTGATCGGCGGCGCCGTTTTCGCTTCGCTCGACGGCGAGATGACCTTCGCCAAGGTGCCGGAGCGCGTCGAAGGCGCGCTGCGCGGCGCATTCGGCGCAGCCGACCGCACCGCCACGCTGCACAAGAGCGACCGCCTGCCGCCGCCGAGCGAATCCACGGCCTCGCGCAACATCGTGCGCGTCTCGACCGTCGCCCGCGTCGGCAACCGCGACGTGATGCGGGTGCGTCCCTTCATCCGGATTGCCGGCAATCTGTCGATGACGACGAGCGATCTGTCGGCGAAGATCCCGCCATTCAACGCCCAGCGCCTTCTCACAGATGTCGGATCCGATCCGAAGGCGGCATCCGAGGATCCCAACAATCCGGAAGCCGTCGAACCCGACGCCGAGGTCTCGTTCGTCACCAAGGACCTCTCCCAGGTGCTGCCGAAAGCCAAGATTTCCGCAGTGGTGGCGCTCGACGACATCCTGATGCGGGTCCGCGATGCCGCCAACTGGCGCGGCAATGGCGGGGTGCGCTACGCCGCGCTCTCCAATGCTGCGGCCGACGTCTCCGGCGCGACCGGCCCGTCCGATATCAGAAGCGCCTACGCCACCGAAGTGTCGCCGTCCGATCCCTATGCCGGCTTCGAGACGCGCGTGGTGCCGGAAAACGTCACGCTGCTGCCGAAGACCAAAGAGCAGATCACCGGCGGAAATCCCAACGGCGAACGCGTCCACGTGGTCAAGAAGGGCGACAGCGTCGCCGGCGTGCTGCGCGATCTCGGCGCCACGGCCGAGGAGATCAAGGCGATCACCGCGACGCTTGGGCCGCGCGGCCGCGACGGCGGCCTGAAGGAAGGCGAGAAGCTGCGGATCCTGATGGCGCCCGCAAGCCCCGGCGCCCGCCTGCAGCCCTACCGCGTCGTCATCGCCAACGAGACCATGGTCGAGGCGATCGCGGCGCTGTCCGATCTCGGCAAATACGTCGCGGTCGACGTCTCCAGCATGAACACCGTCGCCGACGCGGCGGCGAACGCCAACAGCGACGACGATGACGATGATGACGGCACGGGCGTGCGGCTCTACCAGAGCATCTACGAGACCGCGATGCGCAACAAAGTGCCGATGCCCGTCATCGACGACATGATCAAGATCTATTCCTACGACGTCGATTTCCAGCGCAAGGTGGCGCCGGGCGATTCATTCGACGTGTTCTACGCCGGCGAAGACGAAGGCGTGACCGCGAGCGAAAAGAACGACGTGCTGTTCGCTTCGCTGACGCTCGGCGGCGAGACCAAGAAATACTACCGCTACCAGAGCCCCGATGACGGCGTCGTCGATTACTATGACGAGACCGGCAAGAGCGCGAAGAAGTTCCTGGTGCGCAAGCCCGTCAACAACGCCATCATGCGCTCCGGCTTCGGCGGCCGCCGTCACCCCATCCTCGGCTATGTGAAGATGCATACCGGCGTCGACTGGGCCACCTCCTACGGCACGCCGATCTTCGCCTCCGGCAATGGCGTGATCGAGAAGGCCGGCCCCGAGGGCGGCTACGGCAAATACATCCGCATCAAGCACAACAACGGCTACGAGACCGCTTATGGCCATATGTCGGCCTTCGCCAAGGGCATGGAGCCCGGCAAGAAGGTGCGGCAGGGCCAGGTGATCGGCTTCGTCGGTTCGACCGGCGCGTCGACCGGCCCGCACGTCCACTACGAAATCCTGGTCAACGGCCGCTTCGTCGATCCGCTGCGTGTGAAACTGCCGCGCGGCCGCTCGTTGGAAGGCCCGATGCTGGCCGGCTTCGAGAAGGAGCGCGACCGGCTCGACGGCATGATGAGCGGCCGCGCCGGTGCCATCGCCCGGATGTCGGACGCCACCGGCGGTCCGTTGCAGGTCACCAACAGGTAAAGCCGGCGAACCGGGCCGAGATCGGCCGGACATATTCAAGTACGATCCGGATTTGACGACGTCGCGCGGGGCCCGGCTTGGCCGCATCACAACGTCAAGTTTCGTTTGCCAAAGCGGCATGAGGAGCGAATACTTTCCAAAAAAGCGGGAGGTCTCGCCATGAAGAACAGGCTCGCCTGCGCAGCCTTCGTCGCTGCGGTCGTCTCCGCTACCAGTGTTTCGGCCGAAAACTGGGAGGTCACCAAGCTCGTTCCGGGCTCGGCGTTCCACGGCGTGCACGGGCTTGCGATCGACAAGGCCGGCCATCTGTTTGCCGGCAGCGTCGCGGGCGCGGCGCTCTACGAGGTCGACATCCCCGGCGGTAGCGCGAAGGTTGCAATCCCCGCCCCGATCGGAATGGCCGACGACATCGCATTCGCCCCCGACGGCACCATGGCCTGGACCGGATTCCTGGCCGGCGATCTTTATTCGCGCAAGGGCGACGGCCCGATCAAGAAACTCGCTTCAGGCCTTCCCGGCATCAACTCGCTCGCCTTCCGCAAGGACGGCAGGCTGTACGCCACCACCGTCTTCCTCGGCGACACGCTCTATGAGATCGACGTCGAGGGCGTCAAACCGCCGCGCCAGATCATGGAGAAGATGGGCGGCCTCAACGGCTTCGAGTTCGGTCCCGACGACAAGCTCTACGGTCCGCTCTGGTTCAAGGGACAGGTCGCAAAGGTCGACGTCGACAAGGCCGAGCTGACCGTCGTCGCGGACGGCTTCAAGGTCCCGGCCGCGGTGAACTTCGATTCCAAGGGCGATCTCTGGGTAGTCGACACCGCGCTCGGCCAGCTCGTTCGGGTCGATCCCAAGTCGGGCGCCAAGACCATGGTCGCACAATTGAAGCCGTCGCTGGACAATCTCGCGATCGACGACAAGGACCGAATCTACGTCTCCAACATGGCCGATAACGGCATCCAGGAGGTCGATCCGGCGACCGGCCAGGCGCGGCAGGTGATCATCGGCAAGCTCGCCTTGCCCGGCGGCATCGGCGTCACGTCAGAGAACGGCAAGGATACGATCCACGTCGCCGACGTGTTCGCCTATCGCACGGTGGACGGCGCGACCGGCGAGGTCACCGAGAAGGCGCGCATGCACGCCGCCGGCGTCACGCTCGAATATCCGATGAGCGCAACGGCGAAGGGCAACGATGTGGTCCTATCGAGCTGGTTCACCGGCACGGTGCAGGTGATCGACGGCAAGACCGGGGCCACCCGCGACATGCTGCACGGCTTCAAGGCGCCGCACGACGCGCTCGTGCTCGCGGACGGCAGCATCCTGGTGGCCGAGTTCGGCACCAAATCGCTGGTCCGCGTCAGCGGCGAGCACGGCAAGGATCGCACCACACTGATCGGCGGCCTCGAGGGCCCGGTCGGGCTCGTCGCTGGATCGCGTGGCGAGGTCTATCTCACCGAAGCCTTTTCCGGCGTGATCTCGATGATCGAGAGCAACGGCGAAAAGACAGTCGTCGCCAAGGACCTGAAAATGCCCGAAGGCATCGCCCGCGCCAGAGACGGCAAGCTGATCGTAGCGGAGGTCGGCGCCAAACGGTTGATCGAAATCGTGCCGGAGACCGGCACGGTTACCGAGATCGCGGCCAATCTTCCAATCGGCCTCGTGGGTGCACCCGGAGGACTGCCGACGCACATTCCGACAGGCGTCGGCATCGGGGAATCCGGCACGATCTATTTCTCTTCTGACATCGAGAACGCGATCTACAAGCTCACGAAGAAATAGGTCGCCGCAGTAAGTTCGCCAACAACCCGCAAAACAAACCGCCCCGGAGAGGTTGACATCTCCGGGGCGGCTTGTTGCTTCAGGCTTCGAATGCCGACGATCAGTTCAGCTTCCGCTTCGACACCGGCGCCTCGAACTGGGCGATCTCCGCGGTCTGCGGCGCCTTGCCGTTGAAGGTCAGCACGTTGCCTTCGGAGGAGATCGCAACGTTGTCGCCGTCCTTGACGTCGCCGGCCAGGATCATCTCGGCGAGCGGATCCTGGACGTGACGCTGGATCACGCGCTTCAGCGGCCGTGCGCCGTAGGCGGGATCCCAGCCCTTGGCGGCGAGCCAGTCGCGGCCCGCAGCGTCGAGCGTCAGCACGATCTTGCGATCGATCAAAAGCTTTTGCAGCCGTGCGAACTGGATCTCGACGATCCGGCCCATCTCGCTCCTCTGCAAGCGATGGAACAGGATGATCTCATCGACGCGGTTCAAGAACTCTGGCCTGAAGTGCGCCCGCACCATGCCCATCACCTGCTCGCGCACGGCCGAGGTATCCTCGCCCTCCGGCTGGTTCACCAGAAACTCCGAACCGAGGTTCGAGGTCATGATGATCAGCGTGTTGCGGAAGTCGACGGTGCGGCCCTGGCCGTCGGTGAGGCGGCCGTCGTCGAGCACCTGCAACAGCACGTTGAACACGTCGGGATGCGCCTTCTCGATCTCGTCGAACAGCACGACCTGGTAGGGCCGGCGCCGCACCGCTTCGGTGAGCGCACCGCCCTCGTCATAACCGACATAGCCCGGAGGCGCGCCGATCAGCCGCGAGACCGAGTGCTTCTCCATGTACTCGGACATGTCGAGGCGGACCATCGCGGTCTCGTCGTTGAACAGATACTCGGCGAGCGCTTTCGTCAGCTCGGTCTTGCCGACGCCGGTGGGCCCGAGGAACATGAACGAGCCGGTCGGCCGGTTCGGGTCCTGCAGCCCCGCGCGCGAACGGCGAACGGCGGTCGCGACCGCACGCACGGCCTCGGCCTGGCCGACGACGCGCTTGCCGAGCGAGTCCTCCATCCGCAGGAGCTTGTCTTTCTCGCCTTCGAGCATCTTGTCGACGGGCACGCCGGTCCAGCGCGAGACCACCTGCGCGATGTGGTTGGCGGTGACCGCCTCCTCCATCATCTCGCCGGAGTTCTCCTTGGCCTCGATCTCCGCAAGCTGCTTTTCCAATTCGGGGATCCGGCCATAGGCCAGCTCGCCGGCCTTCTGGAATTCACCGCGCCGTTGTGCGTTGGCAAGTTCAACCCGCAAGCCGTCGAGCTCGGCCTTCAGTTTCTGAGCGTCGGAGAGCTTGTTCTTCTCCGCGCTCCAGCGTGCGGTGAGCGCCGCGGACTTCTCCTCGAGATCGGCCAGCTCCTTCTCCAGCGTCTGCAGGCGGCTCTTCGACCCGGCATCGCTTTCTTTCTTCAACGCTTCCTGTTCGATCTTCAGCCGGATGATTTCCCGATCCATCGAATCCAGCTCTTCCGGCTTGGAATCGACCTGCATCTTGAGCCGCGCGGCCGCCTCGTCCATGAGGTCGATGGCCTTGTCCGGCAGGAAGCGGTCGGTGATGTAGCGGTTGGACAGGGTCGTGGCGGCGACCAGCGCGGAATCGGTGATCCGCACGCCGTGGTGCTGCTCGTATTTGTCCTTCAGCCCGCGCAGAATGGAGATCGTATCCTCGACCGAGGGCTCGCTGACGAAGATCGGCTGGAATCGCCGCGCCAGCGCCGCGTCCTTTTCGACGTGCTTCTGGTACTCGTCGAGCGTGGTGGCGCCGATGCAGTGCAGCTCGCCGCGGGCGAGCGCAGGCTTGAGCAAATTGGACGCGTCCATCGCGCCATCGCCCTTACCAGCGCCGATCAGCGTGTGCATCTCGTCGATGAACAGGACGAAATTACCATCGCTCCCGGTCACCTCCTGCAGCACGGCCTTCAGCCGCTCCTCGAACTCGCCGCGATATTTTGCACCTGCAATCAGCGAGCCGAGGTCGAGCGACAGCAGCTTCTTGTCCTTCAGGCTCTCCGGCACGTCACCGTTGACGATGCGCAGCGCCAAGCCCTCGGCGATGGCGGTCTTGCCGACGCCGGGTTCGCCGATCAGGACGGGATTGTTCTTGGTCCGGCGCGACAGCACCTGGATCGTGCGGCGGATCTCCTCGTCGCGGCCGATGACCGGGTCGAGCTTGCCGTCGCGCGCCGCCTGAGTGAGGTCGCGGGCATATTTCTTCAGCGCGTCATACGCGTTCTCGGCCGTGGCGGAGTCCGCCGTTCGGCCCTTGCGCAGCGCTTCGATCGCCGCGTTGAGGTTTTGCGGGGTGACGCCGCCCTTGGCCAGGATCGCGCCCGCCTCGCTGGTCTTCTCCAGCGCCAGGCCGAGCAGCAGCCGCTCGACGGTGACAAAGCTGTCGCCGGCCTTCTCGCCAGCCTTTTCGGCGGCGTCGAAGGTGCGCGCGAGTTCGGGCGCCAGATAGATCTGGCCGGCTCCGCCGCCAGAGACCTTCGGCACCTTGTTCAGGGCGTCCTCGGTCGCCTTCAGGATTGCGCGGGAATTGCCGCCGGCGCGGTCGATCAGGCCGGCAGCGAGGCCTTCATTGTCGTCCAGCAGCACCTTCAGGACGTGCAGGGTCGAAAACTGCTGGTGCCCTTCGCGCACCGCAAGCGACTGCGCGGACTGGACGAAGCCTCTGGAGCGTTCGGTATATTTTTCGATGTTCATTTCGTGGTCTTTCCCTCGGCCTGCCCCTGGAGCCCTCAAAGGCACTCCAAACGGCATCTTCATTGGGTTTCCGATTACCGCATTGACGTTTCTCAACCGGCAACGGTCGTTATCAGCCGGCGCTGGCGCCGGCCTGACCCAGATGTGGGAAGCGAGGCCTCGGACCGGAAGAGGCGAGTTCACAATTTCGTGCGCGGATCCGCCCGCTTGGCGCCGGTGGGCCGAATCCCCTAAGTAGCGGCATGACACCCAGCGCAATGACAATCAGCCAGACCGCCGAGATCACCGGGCTCTACCGCTACCCGATCAAGGGCCTGACGCCGGAGGCCCTGCCCCGCGTCTCCCTGCGAGCCGGCCAGACCCTGCCCGCCGACCGCCGCTACGCCATCGAGAACGGCCCGAGCGGCTTCGATCCGGAAGCACCGCAGTGGAAGCCGAAGATCCAGTTCCTGATGCTGGCGCGGAATGAGCGGCTAGCTTCGCTCGACAGCCGGTTCGAGGACGCGACCAATTGCCTGACCATCCGCAAGGACGGCCAGATCGTCGCCAGCGGCGATCTCGAGACCGCCGCCGGGCGCGCCGCCATCGAGGACTATTTCAGGGAAAAATTTCAGCCGGAGCTGAAGGGCCCGCCCAAGATCCTGTCCGGCCGCGACCACAGCTTTTCCGACGTCGCCCGCAAGGTCGTGTCCATCATCAATCTCGACAGCGTCCGCGCGCTCGAGACCATGCTCGGCGGCGCCGCCGTCCACCCGCTACGCTTCCGCGCCAATCTCTACGTGAAGGGCTGGCCGGCCTGGTCCGAGCTCGACCTCGTCGGCCAGACGCTCGCGATCGGACAGGCCCGGCTGCAAGTGGTCAAGCGCATCAAGCGCTGCCCGGCCACCAATGTCGACCCTGATACCGCCAAGCGCGATCTCGAAATCCCCGCCACGCTCTCGAGCAATCTCGGCCACATGGACTGCGGCATCTATGCCGAGGTGATCGCTGAAGGCGACATCGGCGTGGGCGACGCGGTTGCATTGGAACAGCCGAAGCTGGTGTGACGCTGCGCGCTGGCCCCGCTCCGCCATTGCGAGCGAAGCGAAGCAATCCAGGAATGCGCCCGCGGAGACAGTCTGGATTGCTTCGTCGCTTCGCTCCTCGCAATGACGGCCGTCAGTTCGGCATCACATACGCATAGATCCGGCCGCGCGAGACCGGTGCTTCGCGAACGCGGTTGCCGTTGTTGCCGGAGATCATGATCGGATTGCCCTGCGCGTCGACACCGGTGATGATGCCGACATGACCGCCCCGGCCACCACGCGACATCACTGCGATGGCGCCGACCTGCGGACCGGACACGCGCGTGCCGTAATGCGCGAACGAATTCGCCATGTCGGAGCCGGTGCCACGATGACCGGTCTTTTCGAGCACCATGTTCATGAAGCGCGCGCACCACAGGCTACCGCGACCGGTCGGATTGCCGCCGACATAGCGGCGTGCCTCGGACACGAGGCCCGACCCACCGCCGAAGCCGCCGCCGCTCGTCGCGCTATTGGCCATGCCGCCGTCATTCGCGTTAGTGGCTATCCCACCTCCACGCCTCATAATTCGACGGCTGGCGCGCGTGGTCATCTCACCGCTGGTAACCATTCCAGCGTTGCCGCTCATGGCCATTCCACGGCTGCCGCTCATGGCCATTCCACCACTGCCGCTCATAGCCGTTCCAGCGCTGCCGCTTATGGCGATGCCGCCGCTATTGGCGTTCGGATCATAGCTGGCGAAGGTGTTGCCGAAGCCGTTCGCCTGCAATTGCGCCGCGCCGCGCTCGAAGCGCGAGCCGCGTGCATGCCGGTAATGATGATGTCTGCTGGCGTGATGCGCGTAAGCGTGCCGCTCTGCGCTATGACGATGAGGTCGTGCTGACGCCGGAGAAGTGAAGGCGGCGAACGCCGCGAAGAAAACAGCCAGCGCGACGACACAGCGCGACAGGCGAGACGCAAACAACTCGAACATTCTTCATCCTTCGTTGACACCCCACTTCCCCGTCGGCCCGTGCGGTGGCCGACATCCGCGGGCTGTATCAGTATCCTGATGTGGCGAGAACAAGACGCGGCCCCTAAGAATTTGGACGATGATTAATAAGTGCTACCATCGTATGCGCTGACCGCAGGACGGCATTCCAAAGCCGCAGCCACCTCAGGGAGAAAACCGGATGCCTCACGCCCTCACGAAGGACAATTGTCGACTCTATTTCGAAGAAGCGGGCACGGGCACGCCGATTATTTTTCTGCACGAATTCGCGGCCGACTACACCAATTGGGAGCCGCAGATGCGCTACTTCTCGCGCGGCCATCGCTGCATCACCTATTCCGCACGCGGCTACACGCCATCGGACGTGCCTGATGGCGAGGTCTACGGCTACACGCATTTCTACACCGATGCGCTCGCGGTGCTCGATCATCTGAAGATCGATCGCGCGCACTTCGTCGGCCTCTCGATGGGCGCCTATTCGTCGCTCCAGATCGGGCTCAACGCGCCCCAACGTGCGCTGTCGATGACGCTCGCCGGCGTCGGCTCGGGCTCGGAGATCGAGAACCTCGACGCCTGGCGCCAGCAGTGCCGCGCCAACGCGGAGCAATTCGAGATGCTCGGCTCAGCCGAAGTCGCAAAAGTCACGCGCGAGGCGCCGAGCCGGATTCCCTTCCTGGTGAAGGACCCGCGCGGTCACGCCGATTTCTATGCCGCCCTGGCGCGGCACGACGCCAAGGGATCAGCGCGGACGATGCGCGGCTTCCAGGCCGGCCGTCCCTCGATCTTTACGATGACGGACGCGATCAGAGCGGCCACGACGCCGGCACTCATCATCTGCGGCGACGAGGACGATCCGTGCGTGGGCGCAAGCCTGTTCCTGAAGAAGCATCTGCCGGCGGCAGGGCTCGCCATGTTTCCAAAGTCCGGCCACGTCCTCAATCTCGAAGAGCCAGCGCTGTTCAACGAAATGGTGGAACGGTTCGTCACGCTGGTGGAAGCGGGAAGATGGCCGGTGCGCGACCCGAGGTCACTGGCGGCGCATTAGCGCGAAGGCGTCACCAGGTACTGGGTCGCGTAGATGGGGTAACGGGCCGGCCTACTTCCTGCCGCCCCGCGTCAGCAGAAACACGCCCTGCTCGCCGAACAGATTCCACACCCACCAGGGCATCCGCAGCCGCAGCGGACGGCCGTAGAGGTCGAGCGCCTCGGCACGTTCCATCTTGACGTCGATCGCGTCGCAGAGCTCGACGAAATCCTTGATAGTGCAGAAATGGATGTTGGCGGTGTCATACCAGCTTGCGGGCAGGTTCTCCGTGCGCGGCATGTGGCCGCCGATCAGGAGCTGGAGCCGCATCTTCCAGAAGCCGAAATTCGGGAACGACACGATGGCGCGGCGGCCGATGCGCAGCAAATTCTCCAGCACCACTTTCGGCTGCCGCGTCGCCTGCAACGTCTGCGACAGGATCACGTAGTCGAAGGCGTCATCCGGATAATTCACGAGGTCGGTGTCGGCATCGCCCTGCACCACCGCAAGACCCTTGGCGACGCAGCGGTTGACGCCCTCGCGCGACAGCTCGATGCCGCGGCCGTCGACGCCGCGGGTTTCCAGCAGTTGGAGCAGGTCGCCCTCGCCGCAGCCGACGTCGAGCACCTTCGAGCCCGGCTTGACCATCTCGGCCACCAGCACATGGTCCGCGCGAAAATCACCGGGTTGCCCGGCCACAACGCCGCCGAGCGGCAACGTTTCCTGTACAGACATGCCTAGTCGTCCTTGTTAAGCATTCCTGGCGGTAAGCCCGCGCGCCTTGCCCGCCGATTGCAGGAAGGCACGGGCGATGTCGAAGAACTCGGGCACGTCGAGCAGGAACGCGTCGTGACCGCGATCGGTCTCGATTTCGGCGAACGACACCCGCGCGCTCGACGCATTCAGCGCGTGCACCAGCGCGCGCGATTCCGAGGTCGGGAACAGCCAGTCGCTGGTGAAGGAGACCACGCAGAAGCGGGTCTGGATTCCCGCGAACGCCTTCGCCAGCACGCCACCATGGTCGGCGGCGATGTCGAAATAGTCCATCGCGCGGGTCAGATAGAGATAGGAGTTGGCGTCGAAGCGCTCGACGAAGGACGAGCCCTGGTAGCGCAGATACGACTCAACCTGGAAGTCGGCGTCGAAAGAGAAAGTCGGCAGCTCGCGGTCCTGCATGCGCCGCCCGAATTTTCGATGCAGCGCGGCGTCGGAGAGATAGGTGATGTGCGCCGCCATCCGGGCGACAGCGAGGCCACGATGCGGATGGATGCCTCGATCGGCATAGCCGCCATGGTGCCAGTCGGGGTCGGCCATCACCGCCTGGCGGCCAAGCTCGTGGAACGCGATGTTCTGCGCCGAGTGTCGTGTCGAGCAGGCAATCGCCAGCGCGGAGAACACGCGACTCGGATACGCCGCAGTCCATTGCAGCACTTGCATGCCGCCCATCGAGCCGCCGACGACCGCGAACAGCGTGTCGATGCCGAGCCGGTCGATCAGCATCGCCTGCGCGCGCACCATGTCGGGGATGGTGATGACGGGGAAATCGAGCCCCCAAACCTTGCCGGTCGCGGGATTGATCGAGGCCGGGCCGGTCGAGCCCATGCAGCCGCCGATCACGTTGGAGCAGATGATAAAATATTCGTTGGGATCGAGCGGCCGGCCGGGGCCGACCAAGGTCTCCCACCAGCCGGGCTTGCCGGTGACAGGGTGCACGTTGGCGACGTGCTGGTCGCCGGTCAGCGCATGGCAGATCAGGATCGCGTTGGAGCGATCGGCATTCAGCTCGCCGTAGGTCTGGTAGGCGATCTGGAACGGGCTGAGATCGACCCCGCAGTCGAGCCGCAGCGGCTGCTCCGAGCCGAACTGCGCGACGTGCGAACTCGGATGATCCACCTCGTGCGACCGCTCGTCGGCGGTGATCGCGGGACTCGGAATGGACTGGACGCCAACCATCTGACCATCGACCTCGTTTGCGATCGTAGAAGTGACCGCATTGACATCAGGCCATGAAAAACCCGGCCTGAACGATAGGTTCGGCCGGGATCGAAAGCGTCCCCGGCCTGTTTAGCGAGTTTTTTAACGTGGCTGCAAGCCGGCCGGCTCAAATGACCACGGAACGGGTAAAAACTACCGTCTTGGACGGTTTTCGTCAAGTCACGGCCCGGATCAACCAAATTCGCCTGTCGCGCCACGGGCGGAAAGGGCCCGATTTCTCTTTGCATTTCTCTTTGCTTTCGCAGCCCCGACTGCCTAATCAGGATATCCATCACAGCGGTGACGGCTCGACTGATCCGCATTGGAACGCCTCTCAGCAGCACCCGTCAGACATGTCCCAACGTCCGCCCGCGCCACCATCACTCCAGGAATTGCGTAAGGAGATCGACGCGATCGACGAAGGCATGCATCGCCTGCTGATGCAACGCGGCGACATCATCGACCGCCTGATCCAGGTGAAGCAGACCCAGGAGGTCGGCTCGGCGTTCCGCCCGGCACGCGAGGCCTCCATGATGCGCGACCTCGTGCAGCGTCATCGCGGCATCCTGCCGCTCGACACCGTCGAGAGCATCTGGCGCGTCATCATCGCGACCTTCACCTATGTCCAGGCCCCGTTCTCGGTCCACGCCGACATCTCGGCGAGCGAGCCGGCCATGCGCGATTCCGCGCGATTCCATTTCGGCTTCACCGTGCCTTACGTCGCGCATTTCAGCGCGCAGGCGGCGGTCGAGGCCGTCGCGAAGTCCAAGGGCGACCTGGCGCTGGTCTCGGCGACCTCCAGCCGCACACCATGGTGGCTGGAGCTGGAAGAAGCCGGCGCGCCAAAGATCATCGCGCGGCTGCCCTTCGTCGAGCGCGCCGACCATCCGGCGGCGTTGCCCGTGTTCGCGGTCTCGCGCGTCGCCGACAGCGCGCTGGTGACGGAGGTCGAGACCTTCAGCGTGCGCGTCTCTGGGTGGAATGCGGAGGTCGCGCGCGCCCTGTCGCCGCTCGCCGAGATCGTGGCGGTGCCCGACACCGCCTTCGACGGCGCCGCGCTGCTGGTCTCGGTCACCGCGACAAGCAGCATCGACAAGATCAAGGCTGCCCTGATCGAAGCGGGGGCCTCGGTGCGCTCCACGGCCCTCGTCGGCAGCCACGCAACGCGCTATACGGTGCCCCCGACCGGGTCGAAATCGTAAGTCGCGAACCGCTTAAGCCAGTCCGGAGTTGAAGATGTCCCGCCCCGTGCCGAATCCCGGCATTCTCGATATTGCGCCCTATACGCCCGGCAAGACCCCGGTGGCAGAGCCCGGCCGCAAGGTGTTCAAGCTCTCGGCCAACGAGACGCCGTTCGGGCCCTCGCCGAAGGCGAGCGAGGCGTTCAAGCAGGTGGCGGATCATCTGGAAGACTATCCGGAAGGAACCTCGCGCGTGCTGCGCGAAGCAATCGGGCGCACCTTCGGGCTCGATCCCAACCGCATCATCTGCGGCGCCGGCTCGGACGAGATCCTCAACCTGCTCGCCCACACCTATCTCAGCCACGGTGACGAGGCGATCTCGACCACGCACGGCTTTCTAGTCTATCCGATCGCGACCATGGCGGTCGGCGCGAAGAATGTCATCGCGGCCGAGAAGAACCTCACCTGCGATGTCGACGCCATCCTCAAGGCGGTGACGCCGAAGACAAAGCTGGTCTGGCTCGCCAACCCCAACAATCCGACCGGCACCTATGTGCCGTTCGACGAGGTCAAGCGCCTGCGCGCCGGCCTGCCCTCGCACGTGCTGCTGGTGCTGGACGCAGCCTATTGCGACTACGTCTCGCGCAACGATTACGAGATGGGGATCGAGCTGGTCGCGACCACCGAAAACACGGTGGTGACCCACACCTTCTCCAAGATCCATGGACTTGCGGCGCTGCGCATCGGCTGGATGTTCGGCCCCGAGCACATCATCGATGCGGTCAACCGCATCCGGGGTCCCTTCAACGTGTCGACGCCGGCCATGTACGCCGCCGTTGCCGCGATCGAGGACACAGCGCACCAGGCCATGTCGAAGCAGTTCACCGAGACCTGGCGCGACTGGCTCGCCGAGGAGATCGGCAAGCTCGGGCTGAAGGTGACGCCGAGCGTCGCCAATTTCGTGCTGATCCACTTCCCGACCGAGGGCAAGACCTCGGACGCAGCCGACGCCTTCCTCACCAAGCGCGGGCTGGTGCTGCGCGGCTTGAAGAACTACGGCCTGCCGCATTCGCTACGCATGACCATCGGCACCGAGGAGGCCAACCGCCTCGTCGTCGAGGGCCTGCGCGACTTCATGGCCGGACGATGAGCGCGACCCCGCACTTCCAGCGCGTTGCGCTGATCGGCTTCGGCCTGATCGGGGGCTCGATCGCACGCGCCGCGAAGCTCCAGGGCCTGGCTTCCGAGATCGTCACCACCGCGCGCTCGGAGAAGACGCGCGCACGCGTGATGGAGCTCGGCATCGTCGATCAGGTCGTCGCGACCAATGCGGAAGCCGTGAAGGACGCCGATCTCGTCATCCTCTGCATTCCCGTCGGCGCCTGCGGCCCGGTGGCGCAGGAGATCTCCGCGCATCTCAAACCCGGCGCGATCATCTCCGACGTCGGCTCGGTCAAGGGCGCCATCGTCAGGGATATGGCGCCGCACCTGCCGGAAGGCGTCCATTTCGTGCCGGCGCATCCCGTCGCAGGCACCGAGCATTCGGGTCCCGATTCCGGCTTCGCCGAGCTCTTCATCAACCGCTGGTGCATCCTCACCCCGCCGGAGGGCGTTGATGCGGCTGCCACCGATCGCCTGCGCGCGTTCTGGGCGGCGATGGGTGCCAAGGTCGAGATCATGACGCCGGATCATCATGATCTCGTGCTCGCGATCACCAGCCATCTGCCGCATCTGATCGCCTACACCATCGTCGGCACCGCCGACGAGCTGGCGCAGGTGACGGAGTCAGAGGTCATCAAGTTCTCCGCCGGCGGCTTTCGCGACTTCACGCGCATCGCCGCCTCCGATCCGACGATGTGGCGCGACGTCTTCCTCGCCAACAAGGAAGCCGTGCTGGAGATGCTCGGCACCTTCACTGAGGATCTGGCAAAGCTCACCCGCGCGATCCGCCGCGGCGATGGCGAGGCGCTGTTCGACCACTTCACCCGCACCCGCGCCATCCGCCGCGGCATTGTCGAAATCGGCCAGGATTCGGCCGCGCCCGATTTCGGCCGGCCGCATGCGCAGCTCGGCAACAAGCCGTAGCACCGAAGTGGCCCGGATGGAGCGCAAGCGTAATCCGGGACTTCCGTCGCTTGAGGCAGGATTCCCGGATCGCGCTTCGCTCCATCCGGGCTACGAGCCTGCGTGGCTCCGTGACTAGAATGGGTAGTACCGGATCTGCGTCATGACGACGTTGTCGTCGGTCTTCGGCGCGCCGCCGACGCCGGCGAACGCGAACCGTTGCGTGTAGGAATATTGCAGGCCGGCTTTGAGCGTCCCGAAATTGCCTTGGTAGATGGTGTCGTAGATCCCGGCCGTGATCTGCCGAACCTCCCTGGTGTTGCCGTTGCAGGTCGCGCCCGCCGAGTTTTCGGTGAAGCAGCCGGTGTTGTTGTAGAGCGGATTGCCGTAGCCGAACGGCACCGTTCCAACATTGGCGAAATTCGCCTTGGCCTTTTCGAGGCCTGCATAGGAGTAGACATCGAGGCTGGGAGTCGCGTGCCAGATCAGGCCGACGGCGGCCGCCGTGATCGTCAGCGGGAGGATGGTGCCGTCCTGCGCCACCGCCGCGTCGGCGAACGGTGTTGCCGTGAAGCGGCCCAGCACGCCGTGCGAGCCATAGAGCTGAAGATCGAGGGTTTTCGGAATCAGCTCGACGAAGATGTGTCCGCCGAAGCTTCCGGTGTCGTAGGGGTGGTTGGCGTTGTTGAAACGGTCGAACAGCTGGCGGTAGAGCGCCCACCCCTCGACATGCAACTTATAGGGCCCGAGCCTTGGGTCCCAGGCGGCCTTGACCGTGACGTCGGGCACCTGATTCAGGCAAGAAATCCCGGAACGGATTCGAAGTCGATCACGCCGGGCGCATCGACGCCACGAGGATCGATGCCGGACTTGGTCGGCGCGTTCAGCGACCAGGATTGCCCGGCGAGGAAGTGAAGACCGAGATCGCTGCGGTCCAGTTCCAGGCTGAGCTGCCGCATGCGCGGATTGAACGAGTTGGTCGCAACCGAGCTCGCCGTCTGAGCCGCACCTTCGAAATCGATCTCGCCATAACCCGCGAGGTGCGTGTCGGCATCGGCATTGCCCTCGGCCAGCACCGAGAACCTGCTCTGACGTGCCGAGAAGCGCGTTTCCGGGATGTTGAAGTTGCGGCTCTGCTGATAGGGGATGAAGTTGTAGACCGAGCCGGTATCGGAAGCGAGATTGCGCGAGCGGTAGACGCCGGTGAGATCGACCCAGCCACCGAAGGTCAACGTCACGCCCTTGTAGCAGACCTTGCCGGCCGCACATGGATCGGCGGCGAGCGCCTTGTAACTTGCTGGTAACTGAACGGCCTTCGCCTGCGCTTCACCCTGTCGCGTCTTGCGCGCCTCGGAGTCCACGCGCTGCTGGAGCTCCTTCAGCTTCGCCTTCAGCGAGTGGATTTCAGTTGTGACATTGTCGTCGGCATGCGCCTGCCCTGAACAGGCAGCGAGAATACCCAGCATCAGTCCGCAATTGATGATCCGCACTTGAAGCTTCCTCCATTTGGGAAGCGGATTGGATTCCGCGCGCCATCTCCGGCGCATGCATGCTTCCCTGGTGTGGAGTGATTTGAATGCGGCTGCGGTTATTCGCGGCGCCGTGCATCTTCTGCATCACGTTTTCCTGACGATCCTGTTTGGAATATTTTCGTTGGCTGTCGATCCGCACGCGCGACTGTCGCGATTGTCCAAGGCAACTTTTCAAGGCCTCGTTCAAGGCAACGCGCATTGGGCCCGGCCGGGACATGACCGGGCCCAGTTCGCGACGGCCAAGTGGTGGATGGCGGCTATTTGCCCTTGGTCGCGCGCATCACCGTTGGGCGCGGTGATTTCGGCGAGGGGACGAAGGCCATCGTCTCCCGCGTCGTGGGATTCGAGACGTTGCGATCACCGTTCGGATACATCGAGGCGTATGCTGCCGGCTCCTGCGACTGCCATTGCCACTGCGCGAACGCGGGCGTCGCGAGCGTGGTCGAGATGGCGATACCGGCAATGAACAGCCTGGACTTGGTCATGATATCTCTCCTGCCTGGGCGACCGCATCATCGTGCGGCCGACATGGAGAGAGAGCGGAGTTTGCGGCTCGGCATTCCCGGCCGGTCATCACGATCCGGCGAAGCGGCCGTGAGTTCAGCTCGTAACCCGCATGGAGGGAGTTACGACAGCTGAGGGCGATGAATGGAGAGAGGAGACTCTGAATCCATCCTACTGCTTCGCGCTACGACTAATCTTTCCCGGCTTGAACAGCTCGAGGTCGATGGCCTGTCCCATCGCCAGATATCCGGTGCGGTTGGGATGAAGCTTGTCGCCGGCGCCACCAGTCGTGCTTTCGGGAACGAACTCCGGCTTGAGGCCACCCGAGGCCGGATCGAGCGTCGCCCGATCAAAATCGATTACACCGTCGAATGTCCCCGAGCTACGGATGAATGCGTTGAGCGCCTTGCGCTTGTCATCCTGCTCGGGAAAACCATGTGCCGCGCTGGTGCTACCCAATGCCGAAACGACGGTGGCGCCGATGATCCGGGCTTGCGGCCATTTCGCACGTAGCCTCGCGACGCCATCCTTCATCGCGGCGATGACTTGGTCGGCGGTAAAATTGCCGTTCTTGCTGAAATCGTTGATACCTTCCAGCCAGATCAGGCTCGATATGCCGGACAGCGACAGCACGTCACGCTCGAGCCGCTGGCCCGAAGCGGGGCCGCCCGCGTACGGTTTGTCGGGACCATATTCGGCCGGGCCTGCGATTTGGTTGCCACCGATGCCGCCATTCACTACGGCAACCTTGTTGCCGTAGACCGCCTTCAGGCGACGCGACAGCACGTTGGGCCAGCGATCCTCGCCATTCATGGTTGAGGCGGTCCCGTCGGTAATCGAATCCCCAAACGCCATGATGGCGAAGGCATCGGCAGGCGCAGTCATCTCGATCGCATCGAGGAAGAACCATGACGCAGTCGCATAGGGGAAGGAAGCCTCGTCTTCCAGGGCGCCCTTCGCGCCGGCGCCGGGCGCACTGACATAGGAGGTGGTCAGCGCTTTGGCGTGCCAGGTCATCGGACCGCTCTGGCCGGCGACATGAAAACTGACCGCAAGCCGGCGGCCGGCGAGGTCATCGGGCCGCTTTGCAAACGGCAGCGCGATCGCATCGCTCCAGACCGAATTCCCCGGCGACACCGTAACGGAAGCCGTGCCGGCGAACGTAACCGGAATGTTGGAGCCGCGGATCAACGCGGCACTGCCCGACTGCAGGCCGACGTAAACGCCGTCAAACGTGACGGGTTTGGTGCCGAAGGCGTTGCTGAGCCGGATGCGGGCCTGACGGCCCCAGATATCCGGCCGCACGATCAGGCGAAAGGTCTGGTCCCGCGCACCGGCCGCAGGCTCGGGAAACGCGAATTTCTGTTCGGGCTGGGCTGACGGATTGCCGACGGGGTATGGGCCCTGAACCGCGCCCGTCCAGGACACCACCCAATGTTCGCTATCCTTGGCGGTTGCGGTCTGAAGCGAGGCAACGAGCAGCGATGCTGCCACGAGACAATTCAACGCGCGCATTGTTTCCCCCGAACCCCAGATAATTTGGCCGCGACCTTAGAGCCGTCAGTTGGTCTTCAATAGGGCGGCAGAACGCTACCTGTCCAGACGCGCTGACGCACTCCTCGCCCGACGCAGGAGAGAACCTCGCAGGTTGCGTCACCGGCGCCGACAAGAAGCTCTTCGCAGAAGCGATCTGTTCACAGTTTCGAACGCATCAGACGGACCGAGCTGTCCGCCCGGCAGGTTTATGAATTCACGACCTTAATACAGCGGCGGGATCTGGCCGACCTTGACCGGGCCGAGCAGCACGGCGCCGTCGACGAACTTCAGCGGGAAGCTGCGAGCCTTCTTGCCTTCCAGCGTGCTCTCGGTGCCGATCGAATTGATGCCGGCGGCAACGCCGGCATTGGCGTTCTGCTTGATGACCTTGCCGAGGCCGGGAACGGCGCGGTCGAGCGCACCGAACAGATTGTTGAGGTCCTGCGACTTCACGCCGGGCGCGACGCGGTCGAGGGTTGCCTGCGGCACCCCCTCCTCCAGCATCTTCTCGATGCCGAGCGCGGGGATCACGCGCTCGAGACCCGTCACCGTCATCTGCAATTCGCCATCGAGACGGCCGTTGGCCGAGAGCCCGAGCGTGCCGGCCGCAACCGCGATCATCTCGCCCTGCTGGATCCGGGACTGTACGATCTCGATATGGCCGCCGGCGGCCTGGATCTCGCGGAAGCGCTGCGGCCACGGCTTTGGCGTGAGGTCGGACAGTCCGGTGATCTTCGCCCGCGTGTCGGCCTCGAACGGCTCGGCGAGCAGCGGATGAACGCCCTGGATACTGCCCTGCGCGATCTGGAGCACGGTCTCGATCACGGGATGGTCGGACGGCGATCCATCCGCGAGGCGTCCATGCAGCTCGACCTGTTTCGCGCGCGCGAGCGGCACCTGCACGCTGCCGTCGACACGATTGACCGTCGGCTCCTCGAACACGATGGAGGCGCGCTCCGGCACGGCGGGCAGGCCGACCACGCTGCTGCGCCCCTTGCTCCAGTTCACCACGAAGGTGCTCTGCGTGACGCCGTCAGTGAGCGTCGCGGGTGCGGTAAATTCCGCGATGACGCGCTTGGGATCGTAGACCTGGGCGACGACCAGGATGTTGTCGAGCTTCGCCGTGAACGGCGTCTTGCTGGCGTTCTGCGACACCAGGGCGACGCTGGCGCCCGAACACTGGACCTCGAAGCGGAAGGGGAAGCCCGCGATCGAGCGCTTGGCGCAATCATAGACGCGGCCGGATTTGGCCTCCTGCGCGCGCCAGGCATCGGCGGCGATTTCGGCCTGCGACGCCGCATAGAACCAGAAGCAGCTCCACGCCACCGCGAGGATCAGGAGGATGACAGGGGCGATGAAAAGGCCCCAGCGGGAGCGCCGGCGTGCGGCAACGGTCATATCGGACATGCGGCGACCCTTTGACCCCTGATTTTGTCAAATGTAAGCGAGGTTGGCGTGCTCCGAAAGGCGGAGAATTCGCTTCGCTTGGGGGCGCGGTTCTGGTAGCCGTGCCCGAAATGTCGGAAATCACCCTCCCCTCCGTCACCACAGCCAAAGGCGACCTCTGGGTGTTCGGCTACGGCTCGCTGATGTGGCGGCCGGGTTTCGAATTCGAGGAGCGCGTCCCCGCGCGGCTGGTCGGCGAGCACCGCGCGCTCTGTGTCTATTCCTTCGTCCACCGTGGCACGCCGGAGAAGCCGGGTCTGGTGCTCGGCCTCGACCGCGGCGGCGCCTGCCGCGGCATCGCCTTCCGCGTCGCCGAAAAGAACCGCGCCGACGTCGTCGCCTATCTGCGCGCGCGCGAGCAGGTGACGTCGGTCTATCGCGAAGTCATGCGCTCGGTGTGGCTGGAGAACGATGCGCGGCAGCGCGTCTCCGCGCTCGCCTATGTCGTCGACCGCGGCCATGTGCAATATGCCGGTCGGCTGTCGCTCACCGACCAGCATCGCCACGTGCTCCAGGGCCACGGCCAGTCCGGCGCCAACCGCGACTACGTGACTGCGACGGTGAAGGCGATCGAAGCCGAAGGCTTTCGCGATGCGCAGCTGCATCAGCTTGCCATGATGCTGCATGGTGATGCGCATTCTCCGCACGAGGCTCCGGCGGACGATCGGGAAAACCGCTAGCTCTCCAACGGCGCATAGCTCGGCGCCGAGCCGATCAGCTGCTCCTGCTCCTTGCGGCCCGCTTCGACGAGGCGACCGGTCGCGTCTTCGATCACCGTTTGCACACGGGAGAGATACTCGTCCTTGGGCAAGCCCGGCGGCAGCGGATCGAGGAATTCCACCACCAGCGTGCCGGGATAGCGCATGAAGGTGCGGCGCGGCCAGAACAGGCCGGAATTGAGCGCGATCGGCAGGCACGGCGCGCCGCAGGACGAATAGATCTGCGCGAAGCCGCTCTTGTAGTCCGGTGGCGCGCCCGGGGCGCGACGCGTGCCTTCGGGAAAGATCACGAGCTGCCCGCCGCTGCGCACCGCCTCCCGCGCCCGCCGCGTCATGTCCAGCAGCGCCTTGACGCCGGCATTGCGGTCGATCGCGATCATCCCGGTCTTGACCAGGAACTGGCCGAACACCGGGATCTGCATGAGCTGACGCTTGAGGATGAAAATCGGACGGTCGAAGAAGCCCGGCAAGACGAACGTCTCCCAGAACGACTGGTGCTTCGCCACAACGACCAATGGTCCCCTCGGGATCTTTTCGAGGCCGCGGAATTCCACCTTGATGTTGCAGACAGCCCGCATCAGAAACAGCGTCGCCTTTGCCCACCATTGCGCGACCGTGAGCATGGCGCGCGGCGGCAATGCGAAGGTCGGCAGCGCCACGATCGCGAGGCACACCAGCACGGTGTAGAACAGCACGTTGAACACGAGCGATCGCAGGAAAATCAAGAACATCGAGGATCCGATCAATTGCCGATCAGTTGCCGATCAATTGGCCTGTGCGGTGGCGGGCCGCTTCGCCTGCAGCCCGGAAGGCTGCTCCGACATCTCGGGCGAAAGGTCAATCCCGAAATCCTCCAGCCGCACCCTGACCTCGGCCGCGATATACTTGACATATTCCGACAGCAGCAGCCGCAAAGTGGACGCCGAGGTCCACCACGGCTCCTCGCGCCATTTGTCGCCGACCACCACGAACGGGATCAGTGTCGCCTCCGGCATCGCATGCGAGAATTCCACCAGCGCGCGCGGCATATGATAGTTCGAGGTGACCACGATCAGCGATTTGAAGCCGCGTCCCGCGGCCCAGCGCCGCGCTTCCGCGGCATTGCCACGGGTCGAGACCGCCGTGCGGTCGAGATCGACGCAGCAACGCATGAAAGACTGGTTCTCCGGCAGCGTCCGGGAGATGTCGCTCGCCGTCGAGGCCGGGTGTACGCCGGAGATCAGGAGCCTCCTGCCGTAGCCGGCAGCGAGCAGCTCCATCGCATCCGACACCCGCGAGGAGCCGCCGGTGAGCACCACGATGCCGTCCGCCTTGCGGTCCGGCGCGATCTCGGCGCCGCGCAATTGCGACAGAAACGCAATAAAGCCCGCCGCCGCGCCGACGAAGGCGAGCGCAATCGTCGACATCACGGCCGCGCGCAGCCAGCCGCGCGGCAGTTTCGGCGATCGATCGTCGGTCGGCGCGCTCATGCGATGTCGGTGATCCCTTCCCAGAGGTGATTTTAGGACGTTTTGAGGCGAAGTGGAGTCCGGTTTGTCGGCCTCAAACTATGTGGCGAAGCGCTGGGGCCGCGAACCAGATTTCCCCTCTCCCCTTGTGGGAGAGGGTGGCTCGCCGCGATAGCGGCGAGACGGGTGAGGGGTATGTCTCCGCGAACTCGCCTCGACGTTCGTGCACGTGGATAGAACCCCTCATCCGGCGCTTCGCGCCACCTTCTCCCACAAGGGGAGAAGGAAGAAAACCATCTCAATCGACATCATTCAGCGTCGCGAACAGCGTCTGGCGCGAGGCGACCGCGGTGATGGCGCCGATCAGCACGGCCTGCACCGCGAGCACGATGTAGCCGGACGGCCGCAGCGAGAAGGTGCCGAGCAGCGCGGCGAACTGGTCGCCGACGGGAGTGCCCGAAAACCAGCCTGCAATCGACTCGGAGAAGCCGAACACCAGCATGGCGGCGCCGCCGCCGATCACGCCGCCCTCCAGCCCCAGCCTGAGGAAATGACGCAGGAAGCGGTTGGCGATGTAGCGGTCGCCGGCGCCGACGAAATGCAGCACCTCGACGATCGGACGGTTCGCCGCCATGGCGCCGCGGGTTGCGAACGACACCGAGATGATGGTGGCGACGATGACGAGCGCGAGGATGCCGAGACCGGCGAGCACGGTGGCGTTGGTCATCGAGCGCATGCGCTCGATCCAGGCGCGGTGATCGTCGACGCTGGCGCTTGGCGCCACCTGGGTCACGCGGGCGCGCAAGGCGCCGAGATCGAGCGCCGTGCCGGGCTGCACGCGCGCGATGATCATGCGCGGGACCGGCAGATCGTCCATCGACAGCCCGGTGCCGAGCCAGGGCTCGAGCAGCTTGCCGCTCTCGTCCTTCGTGAACGGCTTGACCTCGACGATGCCGGCTTGCGCGCGCATGGCCTCGGTCACCGCCGCGGTGTCGCGTTCGAGATCGCGGCCCGTCTGCGGCCGGACCTGAATGGTGATCTCGCTCGCGACATCCGACTGCCATTCGGCGGCGGAGGCGCTCACCAGCAGCACCGTGCCGGTCGTCATCGAGGCCAGGAAGGTCATGATGGCGACAACGGCGACCAGCGCGCGGCCGTGGATCGAGGCGCGCGGCACGATCGGCGACATATTGCGCGCCCGGGCCGGAAGCGGCGGCCCCTCCTGCCCGAGATCGACCAGCACGCCGCGCTCGTCGGGCCTATTCATAGACGTGCAGCCGTCCCTGGTGCAGCACGAAGCGTCGCGCCTCGTACTGGTCCATCAGGGCGATATCGTGGGTGGCGATGATGACGGCGGTGCCTGACTTGTTGAGCTCGATGAACAGCCGCAGCAGGCGGCGACCGAGCGTCGGATCGACGCTGCCGGTTGGCTCGTCGGCCAGCAGCAGCTGCGGCCGCGAGATCACGGCGCGCGCGATTGCCGCGCGCTGCTTTTCGCCGCCGGACAGGATCGGCGGCAGCGCGTCCATGCGCTCGCCGAGCCCAACCCATTTCAGGAGATCGATGACCTCCTTGCGGTAGCTCGATTCGCTGCGGCCCATCACGCGGAACGGCAGCGCCACGTTTTCATAGGTCGTCATGTGATCGAGCAGGCGGAAATCCTGGAGCACGATGCCGATGCGCTTGCGCAAGTCTGCGATCTCGTCCTTGCCGAGCTGCGAGATGTCGTGACCGAACAAATTGACGAGCCCCCGCGTCGGGCGATGCGAGAGGAACAACAGGCGCAGCAACGAGGTCTTGCCGGCGCCGGACGGGCCGGTGAGGAACTGGAAGGAATGCGCCGGGATCTGGAAGTTGAGGTCGCGCAGGACCTCGGGCCCCAGGCCGTAACGCAATCCGACATTTTCGAACCGAACCAAGCTCAGCTCCGTTCGAGAGAGGCCGCGGGCCGCACGGCTGTGCTCCGCCACACGCGATCCGCGGGTTTTGCGGCCGTTATGGTTTCCGGTTCGTTAACGGTCGTCCTGTAGCATAATTGGTAGCATCTTTCCGTCTCGGTTCTCCACGACCGTGTCACGGTCAAGACTTGTCCATGCATCAAGGCTCGTCCATGCATATCGTCTGCCCTCATTGTACGACATCCTACGCCATCAAGCCCGCGAGCCTTGGGGCGAACGGCCGGACCGTGCGCTGTTCCCGTTGCAAGGAAACGTGGGTCGCCCATGCCGAGGATGCCATCGAGGAGGCATCTGTGCCGGCCATGGCCGCGGCCAGCCGGGCCGACGACCAGGCCGATCTCGCCGAGCAATGGAACTCCTATGCCCAGGACGACGGAGCCGCTGACGCGCCTGTCGTTGACAGCCCCTCGATCGCCAGCGACTGGCCGGACCAGGAAGCCGCCGACACCGAGGACGAATGGTCCGCGGCCGCCCGATCCGTTGAGGAGGAAGTCGGCGGCGAACAGCACCAGTCCTGGTTCCGTGGCCTGTTCGGCCGTCGCCGCGGCGCGCGAGTGCGCCGTCCGGTGGCCACGGCGGCCCCGCGAAAATCCCATTTCGGCCTGCCGACCGCCTGCGCCGCCATGGGCGCGCTGGTCCTGGCGCTGGTGATCTGGCGCGGAGACATGGTGCGGCTGCTGCCGCAGACGGCAGCCTTCTACAGGATGGTTGGCCTCGAAGTTAACCTGCGCGCACTCGCCTTCAAGGACGTCAAGCTCTCCAGCGAGACAGTAGACGGTAAGCAGGTGCTGGTGATCGAGGGCGTGATCGTGGGACAGGGCAAGAAGCCGCTCGACATTCCCCGCTTGCGCTTCGCAGTGCGCGACGCGCAAGGCGCGGAAATCTACGCCTGGAACGCCGTTCTGGAACAGACCGTGCTACAGCCCGGCGAGCGCGCCTTCTTCCGCTCGCGCCTGGCCTCGCCGCCGCCGGAGGGCCGCAATATCGACGTTCGCTTCTTCAACCGGCGCGACATCGCCGGCGGCAGCGTATAATCGATTTCGCAGGTCTCGCAGGCAAAGTTGGTGGCGAGATTGATCCCAAGGTTGGTCTCATGTCCAAGATCCTGATCGCCGACGACGAGGATTCGATGCGCCAGCTGGTGGCGCGCGCCATCGCCATGGACGGCCACGAGATCGTCACCGCGCAAGACGGCGCCGAGGCGCTGGAGATCCTCACGCGCGCGGACGGCAGGTTCGACCTGCTGCTCACCGACATCCAGATGCCGGTGATGGACGGCATCGCGCTGGCGCTTTCTGTCGCACGCGATTTCCCCGATTTGACCATTCTGCTGATGACCGGCTTTGCCGACCAGCGCGAGCGCGCCTCGAACCTCAATGCGCTGGTGCATGACGTCGTGACCAAGCCGTTCTCGGTCGCCGACATCCGCACGGCGGTGGCGGACGCGCTGGCGGCGAAGAAGGGGTAGCGGCGTCGGGGCGCCACGTATTCCGCTGTCATGCCCCGGCTTGACCGGGGCATCCAGTACGCCGCAGCCTCTCGATTGAATCACAACCGTCTCGGAGTACTGGATCGCCCGGTCAAGCCGGGCGATGACAGAGAACTCAAAAATCCTTCAGCAGCCGCTCGATGTAATCGAGCTCGATCTGCGGGCGCGAGCTGTCCCCCAAGCGGCGGCGGAGCTCCTCGAGGATGCGGCGGACGCGCTGGGCGTCGATCTCGCCGGGGATCTTGACCGTGTAGTCGTCGCTCAGATCGCGGCCGTGAAGTGGGCGACCGAGCGGATCGGTCTGATTGCCGCCGCTCTGCTGACGACCGGGCCGGTTGCC
This sequence comes from Bradyrhizobium sp. MI1.4, assembly GCF_055811315.1. Classification (NCBI taxonomy): domain Bacteria; kingdom Pseudomonadati; phylum Pseudomonadota; class Alphaproteobacteria; order Hyphomicrobiales; family Nitrobacteraceae; genus Bradyrhizobium; species Bradyrhizobium sp. MI1.4. The sequence goes on from NZ_JBVVPP010000006.1 coordinate 39,112, forward strand.
GGGGCCATCGCCCTGCCCGTCGCCATCGCCCTGCTGCATCGCCTCGGCCATCTTCTGCGCGCCCTTGCGCAAGGCCTCGAGAGCTTTCCCCTGCGAGTCCACGGCACCATCCGAATTGCCTTCGCCGAGCTGCGAGCCGGCATCGCCCATGGCCCCGTCGGCGGCGTCCAGACTGCCGTCGTCATCGCCCTGGTCACCGTCCTGATCGCCATCCTGGCCCGGCTGTCCCTGCTCGCCCTGCTGACCCTTTTGCCCCTTCTGGCCCTGGCTCTTCTGGCCCTTTTGCCCCTTCTGCGTGAGGCCGCGCTTGGCGAGCTCGTCCTGCAGCTTCTTCAGGCGGTCGCGCAGCGACTGCTGATCCTGCTGGAGATCCGACATCGACTGGTCGCCCTGCTGCTTGCCGCGCGAGCGCTCACGCCGGGAATCCTGCCCCTGCTTGAAAGTCTTGTCGCGCAATTGCTGCTGCTTGCGGATCATGTCGCTGAGTTCGTTGAGCGCCTGCTCCATGTCGCTGTCGCCGGATTGCCCGGGCTGCGCCATCTGGAGATTTTCCATGATCTGCGCGAGCTGTTCGAGCATGCGCTGGGCCGCTTCTTTATTGCCTTCGCGCGCCGCCTTCTCGATTTGCTTCAGCAATTCGTCCAGGTCGCGCTGCGTGATGACGGAACGATCGCGATTGGAGGATTGGCTCTTTTCCGTCGCACGCTTGTAGTCCTCGAGCTTCTGAATCGCATCGGATTGATTGTTCAGGCTCTTGCCGGATTCCTTCTGCCTGAGGCTGTCGCCGGAATCCTGCATCGCCTTTTCAGCGCCATCGAGCAGGGCATCGACATCCTGATCCTGCTGGGCAGCCACGGGCGAGACGCCTCCCAACAGGAAGGCGAGGCAGGCGATCGAGATCGCCTTCAAGACTGGCACGCGTGCTAGCTTCCGCATTTACGGTCTCGCGTCGACTGGTTGGCCCCGTCGTTGCCCGCCTTCGCCCGGCTGCTCGCCGACTTCCGATAGGCCTGAAGCTGCTCGCGCAGCGCGTCCTGCTGCTTCGCCAGCTCTTCGAGCTGCTCGGGCGTGGCGTTCTGGGTCTTTTGTTTCAGCTCGACGGACTTGTCGAGGATGAGCTGAACCTCTGCCGGGAAAGGCTGCCGCGGGCCAAGCGGATTCTGCTCGGCGCGCCGGGCGAGATCGCGCACCTTGCCGGCCATCGCCTCGCGAAGCTTTTGCGTCAGCGCCTTGATCTCGTCTTCGCTGGCGCCGCGTTCGAGCGCCCGCTTGAGCGCATCCTGCGCCGAGCGCAGCGCGGCGTTGACGCTGCCGGCGACACCGTCGTCCTCGATGGTGACCGCGAACGCCCACATGCTTCCCACCACCTCGCGCAGCGCGTCGTCGGTGCGGGCGGCCTCCAGCTGCTGCGCCAGGCTGCGCAGGCCGAGATAGCAGCCCGCATCCGGCGTGAACAATTCGGGCGCGATCATCAGCGCGTCGAGCGCGGCGTAGACATCCGAATTCTTGTTGGCGTCGAGCGCGAGGATGCGGCGCTGTTCGACCAGCGCGCGCGCGAGCGAATTGGTGAACAGCCGCTCGGGCAGGCGCATGTTGAAGGGCTCGCTCCTGGCCTCGTTGCCAGCCTCGTCCTTGGCAGTGAGGGTCAGCGTGACATCGGCGCCGGCATAAGGATCCTCGCTGAGGTCCTTCACCGTCTGGCCGACGCCGTTGCGGGTGCGCGCATTCGGGAGCACGAGCGGGAACTGCGGAGGTTGGAATAGCGGCCGCGCGGTGGCCTTGGTGTCGGCCTCCTTGCTGCCATCTTTGGCATCGGCGGGACGCAGGCCGATTTGCGCGTCGGCGCCGGTGACGCCGTAATCGTCCTCGACCTTGTAGGTGAGCTGGAGTCCGCCACGGGCTTGGCGCTCGGGATCCTTGGCCAGCGCGATCGTCGGCGCACGGTCCGGCGTTGCCGCAAACGCCCATTGCGGCTGGCCGGAGGGCGCGCGGACATGCGCGGTGCCATCGCCGCTGATGGTAAAATGCTTCTCGTTGGTGCCCTTGGGCGCCGCTTCGGTGGGCGCGACGTCCTTGAGGCCGCCGGAGACGACAACATCCAGGCTGCCGCCGGAGGAGCGCACGATCAGCGTCGAACCTGCGGGAACGGCAAGCGGGCCGCTGGCCGGCAGCGCGGCGGCCTCCTTGTTCGCGGCCGACAGGATGACCGGCGGCTTGCCGGTGTAGAGCGGCGGCGTGACCCAGGCATCCACACGAACATTCGTCGGGGCCAGCACGCCGTTCCAGTGGAAGGCGGCCCCGAGCCGCATCGCACGCTCGTCGCCAGCGGCGAAAAAGGTCGCAACCAGCATCACCATGACCAGCGCGCGCAGCGCCCATGGATCATGCAAAGCGAGCCGGGGCTTCGGCAGACCGGCGCGGATGCGCTTGATCGAAGCCAGCGTGCGCTCGCGCTGCGCCCGCCACAATGCCTGCGCAACCGGGTCCTGCGAGCTCAGCGTGTCCGTCAGCGTGGTGGCCGGCCGGTGACGGATGCCGGAGCCGCGGTCGAGTCGGCCCAGCGCCTCCTCGCGGCTCGGCCAGCGGAAGCGACTCAACGGGAACAGGACGGCAGTCGCGACCCCGGCGAAAACGACAAGACCGATGGCGCGGGCAATGGACGGCAGCGCCAGCCAGAGGCCGGCCCAGGACACCACCAGGAACAGACCGATGACGGTGAGAAGCCGCGCCAAATTTGGCCAGGCACGCTCCCACGCGATGGCATAAGTGGCCCGCTGCAGGGCTTGCGCCAGCTTCAACCGCGACAGAGCGTCGCCATCGCGGATCGGGTCTGACGGGTCGGGGGTGACGCCGTTCAATCAACTCTCCAGGTTGCCCGGTAGAGAAGCGTACCACAACGGCAGCACTGAGGCATCCGTTCCTGCACGGGAGACACCCCTTTTCCCGCATAACACGAGGACGTGACTGGCCCGCCGCAACCCCGTAATTTCCGCGCCGCCATCCAAGGAAAAAGAAGGAAACGCCATGGACAAGAAGATGCACGACAAGGGCCTGGAAGTCCGCAAAGCGGTGCTGGGCGAGGCCTACGTCAACAACGCCCTGAAGAGCGTCGACGATTTCAACCGTCCGTTCCAGGAGATGCTCAACGAATATTGCTGGGGCACCGTGTGGGGCCGCGAGGAGCTGCCGCGCAAGACCCGCAGCATGCTCAACATCGCGATGATCGCGATCCTCAATCGACAGCACGAATTCCGCGCGCATCTGAAGGGCGCACTCACCAACGGCGTCAGCCGCGACGAGATCCGCGAGATCCTGATGCAGGTCGCAATCTATGGTGGCATGCCGGCCGCGGTCGACAGTTTTCGGATCGCGCGCGAGGTGTTCGCCGAGATCGACGGCAAGGCGTGAGCTAGACTAACGCTCTTAACTCTATCGCTTCGTCATCGCGAGCGGAGCGAAGCAATCCAGAACCCTCCGCGGCGACAGTCTGGATTGCTTCGTCGCTTCGCTCCTCGCAATGACAACGGGAAGGAAACACCATGGACATCGGATTCATCGGCCTCGGAAACATGGGTTTCCCGATGGCGCGACGGCTGATCGAGGCCGGCAACCGGCTCGTCGTGTTCGACGCGCGCCAGGAGGTCGTTGACAAGTTGGTGGCGCGCGGCGCCACTGCGGCGACGTCGCCGAAGCAGGTCGCCGACCAGGTCGAGACGGTCATGGCGAGCCTGCCTTCGCTGCAGGCTTCGCTTGCGGTTGCGACGGGGCCGAACGGCGTGATCGAGGGGAGCAGCGTCAAACGCTTCATCGATCTCTCCACCGTCGGCTCGGCGATGGCGGTGAAGATTCACGGCCTGCTCGCCAAGCATGGCATCGTGCAGATCGACTGCCCCGTCTCCGGCGGCGTCGGCGGCGCCGAGAAAGGCACGCTCGCGGTGATGGTCTCGGGGCCGAAGACGGAGTTCGAGCTGCTCAAGCCCGCGCTCGAGATCATCGGAAAGGTTTTCTTTATCGGCGAGAAGCCCGGCGCGGCGCAGACCATGAAGCTCGCCAACAACTTCTTGTCGGCCACCGCAATCGTGGCGACCTCCGAAGCGGTAGTGATGGGCGTCAAGGCCGGACTCGATCCCGCCGTGATGATCGACGTCATCAATGCCGGCTCCGGCATGAACACCGCCAGTCGCGACAAATTTCCGCGCTCGGTGCTGCCGCGCAGTTTCGACTTCGGCTTCACCACGGGACTGATGGTGAAGGACGTGCGGCTGGCGCTGGAGGAGATGAAGCAGCTCGGCCTGTCGATGGAAGTCGCGGATGCGGTCGGCCGGTTGTGGGAGACGGTCATCAGCGCGGAAGGCGCCGAGTCCGATTTCACCGCGGCGATCAAGCCGATCGAGAGGAAAGCGGGCGTTTTGGTTGGCGGCAGGCCACCCAGCTAGGGCCAACATGAGAACGCAGCGCCGACGACCGGCGCTGCGCTGTCCTCCTTGGAACGATCTGCTACGAGCGGCGTCTGCCAAGTTCCGGAAGGTCGGTCGGCTGCTCCAGTTGCAGGGAGGCCGAGCCCCCGCTGCATTTGATATACTTCTCGTCGCACCTGCGCATGCACCGTCTCTCGCTCGAGCATTTCGCAGAGGTATTGTTGCAGCTGACCCACGTAATGTCGCACCGTGTGACCCGGGCCGACGCGACGCCGGAGAGTCCGAGCACGAAGGCCACGCTGCAAGCTACGAAAAGCATGCGAAGCAGGCCGGCGCCGGCGAGTGAATCGTTCATTCGATCTCCTGTGTTGGCCGGGCACGTCTGCGCCTGCGGCCGGGTTTTTGACGAAGACGCAGTTCAAGCCTTGGCGAGATAGGGGATCGTGCCGGCCAAGTCCGTATCGTCGATCAACTGGAAGCGGCTCTCGCTGCCGCCCCTGCGCGCTGCCGCGAATCGGCCGTAGGCGGGATCAGTAACGAAGGACTCCGCCGCTTTCGCCGTGGGAAAAGACATGATCGCGATCAGCGATGTGTCGAGAGGGGCACCTTCAAGAGTTTTCACATTGCCGCTGCGGGAAAGATACTTGCCGCCATGCTTGTGCACCAGCTCGTGGACGGACGCGGCGTAGTCCGGCACCCACTTTCCGTCAGTCACTTTGATGTCCGCGATCAGATACGCTGTCATGTCGTGTCTCCTGGCTCGAGTTCAGCTCCGCGTTGAAGGGCGGGCATCACTTGGTGCCAGAACACGGCGCGGACTTGCCAGTACGGGAACTGTAGCGGGGCGATACAAATACTGAATTGCGCCGCCCTGGATCAGCTCGCCAGCTTGCGTTCCTTGGCGAACGGGCTAAGGCCGAGCCAACTTTGCATGGCCGCGGCAAGCTGCCGATCGCCGGTGAGCAGCATCCGCCGGCTTGCGGCGGCCGCCCGCACGGAATCGAGTCCCATCCAGATCGCCGTCATGGTGCGCAGATCAACCGACACGTAAAGGTCAACATCGAAACCGGGATCAATCGAGCAGAGGTCGACACTGTCGTCGGGATCGACGATCAGCCACCACAATCGCTGCGTCGAAGGTAATTCCGGATACGCGAACTGCAGCACGCTGCGGCGGGTCGGCATCGGCGTCGTGTTCAAATTCCGCCGCATGTCCCACATCAACAGCTGGACATCGAGATGCTGAAGCGACAGATCCGACTCGATGCGGCGCTGGCCCCAGATGCCGAACGCCTCGACGATGGGGCCGAGTTCGCGTCCGGAAGCGGTCAGCTGATACTCGATCACGCCGCGCTCGGAAGCCGACGGCTGGCGGATGATGATGCCTGCAGCTTCGAGTTCCTTGAGGCGCTGGGAAAGCAGCGCAGGCGACATGCGGGGAACGCCGCGGCGCAACTCGTTGAACCGGGTCGAGCCGGCGACGAGTTCACGTAGCAGCACGACGGTCCAGCGCGTGCACAATATCTCGGCCGCCATCGCGACCGGACAGAACTGCCTGTAGCTGCCGATGGTCATGCGGGCCTCCGTGACAAGCGAAGGCGCAACCTTAGGGCCGCGGCGCGCGGCTTCCTAGTTCAGTTTCTGTATCAGCAGCGATTCATTCTCTGAACTGGCCGCGGACCGTGGTGAGCGTCTATTCGACCGGCATTGGCAAGCCGGCCGCCGCAATCGCGGCCCGCCGGACACAGGAGATTACCATGAAGAAATACGATTCAACGGCTTCCAGATTGCTCGTTTCGGTTCGCAGCGCCGCGATTTGCACCCTCGGCCTGGGCGTCGGCGTCATGCCGGCGTCCGCAGCCAATCTGACGAGGAGCATCGAGGTCAGCAGTGCTGCGGCCGAGGTGTGGTCCGTCATCGGGCCGTTCTGCGCGATCAAGGATTGGCTGCCGCCGGTGGGGCAGTGCATTGCGGACGGCAAGTCGCCGCCAACCCGGACGCTCGTCACCAGGGACGGCAAGGCCTCGTTCGTGGAGACGCAGACTGCGCGGAACGACAAAGACTACAGCTATTCCTACGCGTTCCTGTCGAGCCCACTGCCGGTGAGCCAGTACAAGTCGACCATCAAGGTCACGGCAAAGGGTGAAGGCGCATCGGTGGTGACATGGACCGGCATCTACACGCCCGACCCGGGGCGGGAGAAGGAAGCGGTCGATGCCCTCGGCGGCGTCTATGATTCCGGCCTCGCCGCAATCAGGGACCGGTTCAAGAAGTAGGGTCAATGCAGCGATGGGCGCAGCGCTAGCTGCGCTCATCGTGGACAATCACAGCCTCATAGCCACGGCGCCGGCGTATCCATCGCGATCAATTGCTCGACCTCGATGCGCGGACGCACGACCGCGTACTGGTCGCCCTTCACCAGCACTTCGGGCACCAGCGGCCGCGTATTGTAGGTGCCGGCCTGCACTGCGCCGTAGGCGCCGGCGGTCATGATGGCGATGAGGTCGCCGGGCTTTGGCGTCGGTAGCGTGCGATCGAGTGCGAGATAGTCGCCGGTCTCGCAGACCGGGCCGACGACGTCGGCCATGATGGTCGCGGCCCCCGTCGCAGGCTGCGTCACCGGCAGAATGTCGTGATGGGCCTCGTACAGCGTCGGGCGGATCAGATCGTTCATGGCGGCGTCGATGATGACGAAATTCTTGCCGTCACCGTGCTTCACATAGATCACCTTGGCGACCAGGATGCCGGCATTGCCGACGATCAGGCGGCCCGGTTCGAACATCAGCGTGCAGCCGAGATTGTGGCTGACGCGCTTGACCATCGCGGCATAGGCGTCGGGCGCCGGCGGCGCCTCGCGGTCCATGTAATAGGGAATGCCGAGACCGCCGCCGAAATCGACATGCGAGATGTTGTGGCCGTCGGCACGCAGCGTCTGCACGAATTCGGAGAGGATGCGGAACGCGATCTCCATCTTGGAGAGGTCGGTGATCTGGCTGCCGATATGCACGTCGGTGCCTGTGACCTCGATGCCCGGCAGCTTCGCGGCGCGGGCATAGACCTCGCGGGCATGCGCGATCGGGATGCCGAACTTGTTCTCGGACTTGCCGGTCGAAATCTTCGCATGCGTGCCGGCATCGACGTCAGGATTGACACGGATCGAGATCCGCGCGGTCTTCCCGGTCTCGGTCGCAAGGCGCGACAGCAGCTCGAGCTCGGGCTCGGATTCGACATTGAGGCAGAGGATGTCGGCCGCCAGCGCAGCGCGCAGCTCGGCTTCCGTCTTGCCGACGCCGGAGAACAGGATCTTGCTTGCTGGAATGCCGGCGGCCAGCGCGCGCTTCAATTCGCCGCCGGACACCACGTCCGCGCCGGCGCCGAGCCTGGCCAGCGTGCGCAGCACCGACTGGTTGGAATTTGCCTTCATGGCGTAGCAGACCAGCACCTTCTCGCCCGCGAAGGCGTCAGTGAAAACGCGATAGTGCCGCTCGAGCGTCGCGGTCGAATAGCAATAGAACGGCGTGCCGACGGTTGCAGCCAGCTCGGACAGGTTCACCGCCTCGGCGTGCAGCACGCCGTTGCGATAGTCAAAATGATTCATGGCGTTGGCTCAGTTGCCCCAGCCTATCGGCTGGGTCTTTCGTCCAGGAGCGGGTCGAGGATAAACGGTTTCTTCCTGCCCTTGGTCGCCGCCGGTGCGGCGTCCGCGCCATAGGTGGGGTTGAACACGCTCGGCGTCTTCTGGGCTTCGGTCTCGGTATCGGTCGGCGGCGCGACGTTGGCCGTTGACGCGCTGGAGGCGGTCGGCGGCAGATCCAGCGGGCCCTTGCGGCCACAGCCGGCAAGCGCGAGCGCCGTCAGGCTCAAGACAATGATGGCCCACCCCGAGCCGGCCGGGCGAAACTTTGACGTCACGACGAAATCCCCACTACGCGCGGCGCACCATACAGAGATTGGCGCGCTCTGGCGAGACCCGGATGACCATGAAACATAAGCGAAATTTTGCCCCTCAGCCCAATTTTCGCTCTTTTTCCAGCCGCTTCAGCCAGGCCTTGGCCTGCGATGCCACGTTCTTCGGCGCGGTACCGCCGAAACTGGTCCGGCTCTTCACCGACGATTCGACCGAGAGCACGCCAAGCACGTCTTTCGTGATCTTCGCTTCGATTGCCTGCATCTCCCTCAGCGGCAGCTCGTGCAGCGCCACGCCGCCCTCGGCGGCTTTCGCGACGATGCGGCCGGTGACGTGATGGGCCTCGCGGAACGGCATCTTCAGCGTCCGCACCAGCCAGTCGGCAAGATCGGTCGCGGTGGCGTAGCCCTCGCCTGCAGCAAGCTTCATCTTCGCTTCATCAGGCACGAGATCTCGGACCATGCCGGTCATGGCGCGGATCGCGAGCGACAGCGCGGCGAAGCCTTCCATGGCGCCCTGCTTGTCCTCTTGCATGTCCTTTTGATAGGCGAGCGGCAGGCCCTTCATGACGATCAGCAGCCCATTGAGCGCGCCGATGACGCGGCCGGTCTTGGCGCGCACCAGCTCGGCGGCGTCAGGATTGCGCTTCTGCGGCATGATCGAGGATCCCGTGGTGAACTTGTCGCTGAGGCGGATCATGCCGACCAGCGGCGAGGTCCAGATCACGATCTCCTCGGCAAAGCGCGACATGTGCACGGCGCAGATCGAGGCCGCCGACAGCGTCTCCAGCACGAAGTCGCGATCGGAGACCGCATCGAGCGAGTTCGCCATCGGACGGTCAAAACCGAGCGCCTTCGCCGTGGCGTGACGGTCGATCGGGAACGAGGTACCGGCGAGCGCTGCAGCTCCGAGCGGGGACTCATTCAGCCGCTTGCGCGCGTCCTGGAAACGGCCGCGATCGCGCGCGGCCATCTCGACATAGGCGAGCAGATGGTGGCCGAAGGTCACCGGCTGCGCGGTCTGCAGATGCGTGAAGCCCGGCATGACCGTTCCGGCGTGCTCCAGCGCGCGCTCGACCAGCGCCTGCTGGAACGCGGCGAGCGAGGCGTCGGTCTCATCGAGGACATCGCGGACATAGAGACGGAAATCGGTCGCGACCTGGTCGTTACGCGAGCGCGCGGTGTGCAAGCGGCCGGCGGCAGGGCCGATCAGCTCGGACAGGCGGCTCTCGACATTCATGTGAATGTCCTCGAGCGCGCGCTTGAATTCAAAGGCGCCCTTGCCGATCTCTGACAAAATCGTGTCTAGACCCTTGCCGATATTTTTCGCATCAGAGTCCGTGATGATGCCCTGCGCGGCCAGCATCGCGGCGTGGGCCTTGGACGCGGCAATGTCCTGGGCAAAGAGGTGACGATCGACGTCGATGGAGACGTTGATCTCTTCCATGATCTCGTCGGGACGTTCCGAGAACCGGCCGCCCCACATCTTGTTGCTCATGATCCCCTGCTCACGCCTTGCCTGTGGCCGCCGCACGTTTGCTGACGGCTGCCAGCCGTATTAAGAGGCCTCTGATAGCCATATCTGCGACCGGATGACAAACGATATGCTCGACCCCAACGACAGGCTCGACCAAAGGACAGCACGGTCGGCCACGCGCCGTATCCCCGTGGTCATCGCCACCGTGGTGGTCGGGGGCCTGGCTGGCTTTGCCGCGCTGTACGGGCTGGGCCTGGGCCGGGCCCCCTCCGGCGATCCCGCCTGCCGGGCCGCGGTGAACACCGCACAGAAGATCGCGCCGCTTGCCCATGGCGAGGTGGCGGCGCTGACCATGGCGACCGCACCGCTAAAGCTGCCGGACCTGGCCTTCGAGGACGCCGACGGCAGGCCGAAGAAGCTGTCGGATTTCCGCGGCAAGACGCTGCTGGTGAACCTCTGGGCCACCTGGTGCGTGCCCTGCCGCAAGGAAATGCCGGCGTTGGACGAGCTCCAGGGCAAACTTTCGGGCCCGAATTTCGAGGTGGTGGCGATCAATATCGACACCCGCGACCCCGAGAAGCCCAAGACGTTTCTGAAAGAGGCCAATCTCATCAGGCTCGGCTATTTCAGCGATCAGAAAGCCAAGGTTTTTCAGGATCTTAAGGCGATAGGCCGGGCCTTGGGCATGCCCACCTCGGTGCTGGTCGATCCTCAAGGCTGCGAGATCGCGACGATCGCGGGGCCGGCGGAATGGGCGAGCGAGGATGCGCTCAAGCTGATCCGGGCTGCGACGGGCAAAGCCGCAGCGTCGTTCTAATTGATGATGTTTTAGGCGGTGACGTTGAGGTTGCTGCCGACGCCAGCGCCGACATTGGCAAGCGAGGGCTGTCCGGCGCCGAGCAGCGTCAGGACGGTGGATTTCTCCGCATCCGCGTTCTGCTTCATCAGCGTCGCCGAGATATTCGACTGCAGCGCGCCTTGCTGAGAGGCCAGCATGCTGCTGACCATCGCCATCATGTCCATTACGCAAACCCTCGTACCGGCGGTAACCTAGAGGCGGGCGGTTAACGGGACATGAATTGTCGCGAGTCGCCGTAAGGTAGGCTTTCTCCGTGTCCCGGCTCTGCTGCGTATCGCTAACGCGCTGCGCAATGTCCCGGCACGAAACCCCTTATCTCGTCGGAATCGGCTTGGCGCCGCGGTAGTCGTAAAAACCGCGCTGGGTCTTGCGACCGAGCCAGCCCGCCTCGACGTATTTCACCAGCAGCGGGCACGGGCGGTACTTGGAGTCGGCGAGGCCCTCATGCAGCACCTGCATGATCGACAGGCAGGTATCGAGGCCGATGAAATCAGCGAGCTCCAGCGGGCCCATCGGATGGTGCGCGCCGAGCTTCATCGCCGCGTCGATCGCCTCGACGTTGCCCACGCCTTCGTACAGCGTGTAAATCGCCTCGTTGATCATCGGCAGCAGGATGCGGTTGACGATGAAGGCCGGGAAATCCTCGGAGACCGCGACCTGTTTGCCGAGCTTGCCTACGAATTCCTTTGACGCCTCGAAGGTCTGGTCGTCGGTGGCGATGCCGCGGATCAACTCCACCAGTTCCATCAACGGCACCGGATTCATAAAGTGAATGCCGATGAAGCGTTCGGGCCGGTCAGTGGCGGCGGCCAGCCGCGTGATCGAGATCGAGGAAGTATCGGAAGCGACGATCGCCTCGGGCTTCAACACAGCGCAGAGATCGTGAAAAATCTTGCGCTTGACCTCTTCCTTCTCGACGGCGGTCTCGATCACGAGATCGCAGTCCGCGAGATCGTCCAGCCTCTCGCCGGCTACGATACGCGCCATCGCCTTGGCTTTGTCGTCCTCGCTGACGGCCTTCTTGGAGACCTGGCGCGTCAAATTGCCGTTGATCGTGGCCATGCCTGACTTGAGGCGGTCGGTCGAAATATCGTTGAGCACCACGTCGAAGCCGGCCAACGCAGCGACATGCGCGATGCCATTGCCCATCTGCCCCGCGCCGATCACGCCGACCTTCTTGATTACTGCCGCCATAATGTCATCCACCGGAACGGCGCGCTATCAACCGCGCCTGCCTATCCCCCTGAGCCGGGAGGTCTGATTTAATCAGAACCCGGCCTCGAAACCTAGATTGGATCGCTTCGAAGGCGTGTCCCGCGCCAAAGAAAACGCCTCAAAAAGCAACACCGGCCGGAGTTTATAGCTCCGGCCGGTGTTTAGCGCGTTTTACTTGCCGAGCTTGCCGAGTTCGGCCGTCAGCTCCGGAACCGCTTGGTAGAGGTCGGCGACCAGGCCGTAATCAGCGACCTGGAAGATCGGCGCGTCCTCGTCCTTGTTGATCGCGACGATCACTTTGGAGTCCTTCATGCCGGCCAGATGCTGGATCGCGCCGGAAATGCCGACCGCGACATAGAGCTCGGGGGCCACGACCTTGCCGGTCTGGCCGACCTGCCAGTCGTTCGGCGCATAGCCCGCATCCACCGCCGCACGCGAAGCGCCGACACCGGCGCCAAGTTTATCGGCGAGCGGCTCGATGTACTTTGCGAAGTTCTCGCGGCTCTGCATGGCGCGGCCACCGGAGACGATGATCTTGGCCGAGGTCAGCTCGGGACGGTCACTCTTCGCGACCTCCTCGCCGACAAAGGACGACAGGCCCGGATCGGCCGCCGCCGCGACGCTCTCGACCGACGCGCTGCCGCCTTCACCCGCTGCGGCGAAGGTGGAGGTGCGCACCGTGATGACCTTCTTGGCGTCCTTCGACTTCACCGTCTGGATGGCGTTGCCGGCGTAGATCGGGCGCTCATAGGTGTCGGGGGCGATCACCTTGGTGATCTCCGAGACCTGCATGACGTCGAGCAGGGCCGCGACGCGCGGCATCACGTTCTTGAAGCGCGAGGTCGCGGGCGCGACGATGGCGTCATAGGACGGCGCCAGCGAGACGATCAGCGCGGCCAGTGGCTCGGCCAGATCGTGCGCGTAAAGCGCGCCGTCGGCGAGTAGCACCTTCTTCACACCGGCGAGCTTTGCGGCGGCGTCCGCCGCGGCCTTGGCGTTCTCGCCGGCCACCAGAACCTCGACGTCCGCGCCGCGCGCGGCCGCCGCGGTCAGGGCCTTGTTGGTCGCATCCTTGAGCGACGCATTGTCGTGTTCGGCAATCAGAAGCGTCGTCATCAGAGCACCCCGGCTTCGTTCTTGAGTTTCGACACCAGCTCGGCGACGTCCTTGACCTTGACGCCCGCCTTGCGGCCCGCCGGCTCGGTCGTCTTGAGAACCTCGAGGCGCGCGGTGAGATCGATGCCATAATCGGCGGCAGTCTTGTCCGCAATCGGCTTCTTTTTGGCCTTCATGATGTTCGGCAGCGAGGCGTAGCGCGGCTCGTTGAGACGGAGATCGGTGGTGACGATCGCCGGTCCCTTCAGCTTCACGGTCTGCAAGCCGCCGTCGACTTCGCGGGTGACCTTGAAGTCGCTGCCTTCGACCTCGAGCTTCGAGGCGAAGGTCGCCTGCGACCAGCCGAGCAGCGCGGCCAGCATCTGGCCGGTCTGATTGCTGTCGTCGTCGATCGCCTGCTTGCCGAGAATGATGAGGCCCGGCTGCTCTTCGTCCGCAATCTTCTTCAGGATCTTGGCGACCGCGAGCGGCTCGACCGCACCCTCGGCCTTCACCAGGATGCCGCGATCGGCGCCCATGGCGAGACCGGTGCGGATCGTTTCCGACGCCTGCGCCGGTCCGATCGAGACCACCACGACTTCGGTCGCCTTGCCGGCTTCCTTCAGGCGCAGCGCTTCTTCGACCGCAATTTCGTCGAACGGGTTCATCGACATTTTGACGTTGGCGAGTTCAACACCCGATCCATCGCTCTTGACGCGGACCTTGACGTTGTAATCGACCACCCGCTTTACCGGCACCAAGACCTTCATCGATCCTCTTTCACTCAATCTGGGAGGGGTTTATCAACTGGCGCGGAACCTAAAGGCCTGATCCGGCCCGGTCAACGCGCGAAGGGGTCTAATTTTGGCGCCCAGAAATGCGCGGCCCAATGGGTCAGCGATTCTGGCCCGGAACCCAGAGCACGTCGCCGGCGCCGTCATCGTTGGCCGCGCGGCTGGCCACGAACAGGAAGTCCGACAGGCGGTTCATATACTGGATGCCAGCGGCACCAACAGGTTCGTCCGGCCGGGCCGCCAGTTCCACCATCACGCGTTCCGCTCTGCGGCAAATCGTACGGGCGACATGGAGGTAGGCCGCGGCTGGCGTGCCGCCCGGCAGCACGAAGGAGGTCAGGGGTGCCAGCTTGTCGTTGAGCGCGTCGATGTCGCGCTCGAGCCGCTCGACCTGGCTTGCCACCACCCGCAGCCGCTCCGCCTTGCCCTCACGTTCGGGCACCGCGAGGTCCGCGCCGAGGTCGAACAGATCGTTCTGGATGCGGCCAAGCATCGCGTCGAGCTCGGGCGCATCCCCGGTGTGAAGCCGGACCACGCCGATCGCAGCATTGGTCTCGTCGACCGTCCCATAGGCCTCGATGCGCAGATCGTATTTCGGCCGGCGCTCGCCCGAGCCGAGCGCTGTCGTGCCGTCGTCACCGGTTTTCGTATAGATGCGGTTGAGCACGACCATGTTAACGCCCCATCGCCCACACGGCGGCCATCGCGATGACGATCGCCACGAACTGAAGCAGCACGCGCCAGCGCATCAGCTTCTGCGAGGTGTTGGGCGAGCCGCCGCGCATCATGTTGATGAGACCGAGCAGCAGCACCAACGCCACGGCGCCGACCGCAATCGGCAGGATGAAAGTACTCAGGAGAGATGCCATTCGAGGGTAAATAACACCCTCCGCGCCGGTCCGCCATGGCGTTCCCGATCTGGCTTTTAAGCCAATAATATCAGAAGCTAGCTGGATGAATCTGGATTTGCGCCAATTGCCTATCCTCTTGACCTATCCCCGCCTGCGGGGAGAGGTCGGAATGCGTTTCCCGCGCGCGGGAAGCGGAAGCAGCAACAGCAGTGCAGGTGGTGCGTGAAGGCAATCCGCACCATCTACCTTGTCGTAATGGACGCGTTCTACACGTTCCTCGCCGATGACGGCTGGGCGATCGCGAGCCACATCGCGCTGTCGACGCTGATGGCGCTATTCCCGTTCCTGATCGTCCTGACATCGCTCGCCGGCTTCTTCGGCTCCAAGGAACTCGCCGATCAGGCTGCGAGCCTCATGCTCCAGGTCTGGCCCAAGCAGGTCGCGGATTCGATCTCGGGGGAAGTCCACGACGTGCTGACCACGACCCGCACCGGCCTATTCACCATCGGCGCGGTGCTGTCGGTCTACTTCGCCTCCAACGGCGTCGAGGCGCTGCGGGTCGCACTGAACCGCGCCTATGCGGTCGTGGAGATGCGGCCCTGGTACTGGCTACGGCTGGAATCGATCGCCTACACGCTGATTGCGGCCTTCACCGCGCTCGCCATGGCATTCCTGATCGTGCTCGGGCCGCTGCTCATCGAGGCCGCGCGTGCGCACATCCCGCTGTTCGTTGAATCCAACGAGAGGATCCTCACCTGGCTGCGCTACGGCATCACCGTTGGCGCGTTGGTGGTGGCGCTGATGATCCTGCATACCTGGCTGCCGGCGGGACGGCGCCGGTTCCTCCAGATCCTGCCCGGCATCGTCTTCACCATCGTGGCGTCGCTGATCTCGGGCATCGTGTTCGGGCAATATCTGGCGCGCTTCGCCAATAATTACGTGACGATGTATGCGGGGCTCGCCTCGGTGATCATCGCGCTGGTGTTCCTGTATTTCATCGCCGCGATCTTCGTTTACGGCGGCGAGCTCAACGCCGCGATCATCAAGTCGCGGCTTCCTCACGGCGTGTCGCTGCAAGCAGCGCAGTCGCTAGCGCCCGCGGAGACACAGGCTTGACCAGAAAGGCGTCGGCGCCGGCCTCGCGTGAGGCGACTTCATCTTCGCCCCGACCTGACACCCCGATGATGGGGATCTGAGCCAGCGGCGTCGCCATGGTGCGGATCCGCCTGATCGCCTCGACGCCATTGATGCCCGGCAGCACCATATCCATCAGCACCGCGTCGAAGGCGCCCTGCGCGAGCCGGTTCACCGCGTCCTCGCCGCGCCCGATGAACTCGGCATGATGACCGAGTTCGGTCAGGATGGTGTTGAGCACAACGCGGCCGAACGGATTGTCCTCGACGCTGAGCAAGCGCAGCGCCGGAACCGCATCCATCTCGGCTTCGCCCTTCGACTTGCGGGACTTGCCCGATCCCGTGGCACACACCGACACCGTCAATGTGAAGGTGGCGCCACCGCCGGGCCGAGGCGCGACCGTGATGTCGCCGCCCATCGCGCGCGCCAGTTGCTTCACCGACGACAGGCCCAGTCCGGCGCCGCCGAAGCGCGAGGCAATGGTGACATTGGCTTGGGTAAACGGTCGGAACAGCCGTTTGATCTCGGCCATGGTGAGGCCGATGCCGCTGTCGGACACCGCGAAGGCGACACCGACGCTGCCTTTGCCCTTTGCTTTGCCTTTGCTCTTGGTCTTGTCCTTGCTCTTGACGGAACGCCAAGGCGCGACCGTGAGCGCCACGCCGCCGTGCTCGGTGAATTTCACGGCATTGTCGATCAGGTTCTCGAGCGCGGCGCGCAGGCGGACGGGATCACCGACCACCAGCCCCGGCAGCTTCTCCGAGATATCGACCTCGGCCTGGAGACCCTTGGCCGCGGCGCGACCGGCCAGCGAATCGCCGGCGTTGCGGGCGAGGGTCCGCAGGTCGAACAAATCCTGCCGCAGCGAGCTTCCACCTCCGATGCCCTTGCCGGTCCCCTTGCCGGTTCTGGCGGCATCGACGAACAGGGTGGCAAGGTTCGCCAGATGCTCGGCACCGGCCTTGATCGTGTCGGCCCAGCGTCTTTCCCGTTCGCCGAGATCCGAAGTCGCGAGCAAGTCGCTGATCGCGAGAATGCCGGTCAGGGGGGTGCGGACCTCATGGGCAAAGGCGGCAAGCGCGGCCTGGACGACGTCCGGCTCGACCCGCTTGGTGCTGCGCTTGCGCAACCGGGCGGTCGGCCCGGAGCGCTTCCGAGCCACTCGCTTGGACGTCCGCGTAGTGCGCGCTGCGCGCGTTTTCGCCGCCATAACTCCCCTTCGAAGTATCCCCTTCGAACCCCGCGCTGTCAGCCGAGCATGGCACGGCGGAACACCCGGAGTCACGGCGCCGTTTGGCTAACCCCCAGAGAAACTTAACCTAATCCCACCAACCGGCGGATACCGGCCGGCGTGGCGCCGCCGGCGCGCAGTTCACGAAGGCCGGTCGAGCTGGTTGATTTCGACAGCTTCCGGCCGCGCTCGTCGCGAAGTAGCCCATGGTGGCGGTAGACGGGTTCGGGCAGGTGGAGCAGAACCTGAAGCAGACGGTGGACCGAAGTGGCGTGGAACAGGTCCTGGCCCCGCACGATCTCGCTGATGTCCTGGAGCGCATCGTCGACAACAACGGACAGATGGTAGCTCGTCGGCGTCTTCTTGCGGGCCACAATGACGTCGCCCCAGGCTTCTGGCCGCGCCGGGACGACGCCACGCTCACCATCCGGCCCCTCGCCCAGTTCGTTCCAGCTCAGGCCCACAGCGCGGCGGCAGGCGGCTGCCATGTCGAGCCGAAGCGCGTAAGGCGCACCGGTGTCGATGAGGCGGTCGCGCTCGTCCGCGGACAGCGATCTGGCGGCGCCGGGATAGAGCGGCACGCCGTCGGGATCGCGCGGCCACGGCCCATCCGCTTCACGCGCCTTAACCAGCCTTGCGATCTCGGCGCGGCTTTCGAAGGCTGGATAGACCAGGCCGAGCGCCGAGAGCCTGTCCAGCGCCGTCCGATACGCATCGAGATGCTCCGACTGCCGCCGCACCGGCGTCTCCCAGGCGATGCCGAGCCAGGCGAGGTCTTCGTAGATCGCTGTCTCATATTCCGGCCGGCAACGCGTCGCGTCGATGTCCTCGATCCGCAGCAACAGCCGCCCACCGGTCTCGCGCGCGCGGTCGGAATTGAGCAGCGCGGAATAAGCGTGGCCGAGATGCAGGTAGCCATTCGGGCTGGGGGCAAATCGGAAAACGGGTGGCGACATGCTTCGGAACTCATCATGGCCGGGCATAGCCGTCTAGACGGATGGCGTCGCTTCCGCTCGCCTGTGTCCCGGCCATCCACGTTCTTCGGAGCGGCGCACCGATCGTGTCAAGGTCCCCGAGAATGCGATGATCACCAGCCGTGCTAACAATGATGCACGTTGGAAAGACGTGGATGGCCGGGCGGAAGCCCGGCCATGACGCCGGAGAGAGTTGACGATTGCCATGACCATCCACCTCGAAACCCAATCCGATCTCGAAGAGGCCGTCCACGCGCTGGTCAAGCGCGATCCGCGCCTGAAGCCAGTGCTGGCGACTGCCGGCATGCCGGCGTTGCGGCGGCGCGAGCCGGGTTTTGCGGGGCTTGCCCACATCGTCTGCGGGCAACAGCTCTCGACTGCGAGCGCCGCGGCGATCTGGGGACGGTTGTCCGCCGCGTTCGATCCGTTCGACCACGAGGCTGTCCGCCGCGCCCGCACCGACCGGCTGGGGCGGCTCGGCCTGTCCGCCGCCAAGATCAAGACGCTGAAACATCTCGCGCGCGAGATCACCGCAGAACGGCTGAACCTCGACGTGCTCGCGGAAGAAGACGCTGATGCCGCGCATCACACGTTGATCGCACTGCCCGGCATCGGACCCTGGACCGCGGACGTCTATCTGCTGTTCTGCCTCGGCCATGGCGACGCCTGGCCGGCCGGCGACCTCGCCGTGCAGGAAGGCATCCGCATCGGGCTCGGCTTGCAGGCGCGGCCAACGGAGAAGCAGATGGCGCCGCTCGCCGAACCCTGGCGCCCCCTGCGCGGAGCGGCGGCACATCTGTGGTGGAGCTATTATCGCGCGGTGAAAAAACGCGAAGGCGTCATCGCGGGATCAACCTAGAGCTAGTTCCGTTCCGATGGAATCGGAACGGGGCTCTAGTGTTTTGTTTTGACGCGTTTTCTTGACGCGAACCGGTGTCCACTTCGCTCGAACACGCTCTAGCCCCGCAGCCCGACGCGATCGGTCCGGGCGCAATCGGCGACGAAGTCGATGACGGCCCGCACCGCCGGCAGTTCGACGAGGTCGGGATGGGCGAGCAGCCACAGGTCCGCCACGCTGGCGAGCTTCTGCGGCGCGACACGCACAAGATCGGGATAGCTTTCCGCGACAAAGCACGACAGGGCGGAGATTCCGAGTCCGGCGCGGACCGCCGCCAGCATGTCGCCCTGGGACGAGCAGCGCATCACCACCCAGGCCTGACGCGTGACGACGTCGCTCCAGCGCGCAAGCTGGAGATTGGAGGTCTGATCGGCGAAACCGATGACGCTGTGCCCCTTCCACTCGCCGCGCCGTTCCGGCAAGGACCGCCCGCCGGCGTAGCCGCGCGAGGCGTAGAATCCCGTGCCGAGACGGCCGATCTTGCGGCCGACCAGATTTTCCTCGCCGCTGTCGAAGGGCCGCAACACCACGTCCGCCTCGCGCCGGCGCACGCTCGCCGGAAACGGATGGGTGATGATCTCGAGCTGGACGTGATCGTGCGCGCGCAGGAACGCAGGCAGGCGCGGCATCAGCCAATGCGAGGCCAGCGTTGCGCCGATCGATAGCTTGACGGTCCCGCGCGCCTTATGCCCTCCGGCCGAGACTGCCGTCTCCGCCCGCAGCGCGGCCGCCGCCATTACCTCGGCGTGCTCGCGCAGCGTCCGTCCATCCGCCGTCAGCGCAAGGCCGTCGGCGGCACGCGCCACCAGCCTGGTGCCGAGCTGGGCTTCCAGCGCCGCAATCTTGCGGCTGACGGTGGGATGGCTGCTGTGCAGCCGGCGCGCCGCGCCGGTGAAGCTGCCGGTATCGGCGACCGCGAGGAAGGTCTTGCAAAGGTCCCAGTCCATGAGCGGCCTCTGTTCAAATCTGAATAGTCGTCCGTTCAATATTGAACGATAAGAGGCCCCACTCCAACCCCTATAATGACGTCAAATGAAACATGGGCGGCAACTCGCCCGCGACAATCAAAGAAGGAAACGCCTCGTCATCCGCCTGCCGGCGGGCTGCGTTTCCGGGAGGACATCATGGCGCTGCCCGCTCTCTTGAAGGATTCGCTCGAGCTGCCCGTGGTCGGCTCGCCGCTCTTCCTCGTCTCCGGCCCTGAGCTGGTGATCGCCCAGTGCAAGGCCGGCGTGGTCGGCTCGTTTCCGGCACTCAATGCCCGTCCGGTGGAAAAGCTCGACGAATGGCTGAGCCGCATCGAGGACGAACTCGGCGAATACAAGTCGCGCAATCCCGGCAAGAAGGTCGCACCCTACGCCGTCAACCAGATCTGCCACGCCTCCAACGACCGGCTGATGAAGGACATGGAGACCTGTGTGAAGCACAGGGCGCCCATCATCATCACCTCGCTGCGACCGCCCGCCGAGCTCGTCGAGGCCGCACACTCGTACGGCGGCCTCGTGTTCCACGACGTCATCAACGTCAAGCACGCGCGCAAGGCCGCCGAGCAGGGCGTCGACGGTCTGATCCTGGTCTGCGCCGGCGCTGGAGGACATGCAGGAACGCTCTCGCCTTTCGCACTGGTACGCGAGGTCAAACAATGGTTCGACGGTGCGATCCTGCTGTCGGGCGCAATCAGCGACGGCTTCGCGATCGCCTCCGCGCTGACGCTGGGCGCCGACCTCGCCTATATGGGCACGCGCTTCATCGCGACGAAGGAAGCCAACGCTGACGAAGCCTACAAGTCGGCGCTGACGCAGCACACCGCGCATGACATCGTCTACACCAACCTCTTCACCGGCGTGCACGGCAACTATCTCGGGCCTTCGATCGCCGCGGCCGGGCTCGATCCGGACAATCTGCCGGCGGCCGACAAGACGAAGATGAATTTCGGCTCCGGCGGCAACATGAAGTCCAAGGCGTGGCGCGACATCTGGGGCTCGGGCCAGGGTATCGGCCAGATCGCCGACGCGCCGCCGGTCGCCGAGCTCGTCGACCGGATGAAACGGGAATTCGACCAGGCCCGACAGGATTTCCTGATGCGCGTCAGCGCCTGACGTCTCGGACCGACAATAAAACGGGAGGACACCATGAAGCTGGCAGCCGCACTGATCGGGATGTCGTTGCTGATGCTGGCCGGCGGCAGCGCCCATGCCGAAGGCAGCGACGAGATCCGCATCGGGCAGACCCTGCCCTACAGCGGCCCGGCCTCCGGCTTCGGCGCGATCGGACGGACGCAGGAAGCGTTCTTCGAGAAGGTCAATGCCGAAGGCGGCATCAACGGCCGCAAGGTCAAGTTCATCACGCTGGACGACGCCTATTCGCCGCCGAAGACCGTCGAGCAGACCCGCAAGCTGGTGGAGCAAGAAGAGGTGCTGATGATGTTCGGCTCGCTCGGCACCGCCACCAACAGCGCCGTGCAGCGCTATCTCAACGCCAAGAAAGTGCCGCAGCTGTTCGTGCTCTCCGGCGCCACCAAATGGGCCGATCCGCAGAAGAACCCGTGGACCATGCCGGGCATGGCGGCCTACGAATCCGAGGGCGTGGTCTATGCCAAATACATTTTGCAGGCCAAGCCCGACGCCAGGATCGCGATCCTCTCGCAGAACGACGATTTCGGCCGCGACTATGTCGCCGGCTTCAAGCGAGCGCTCGGGCCTAAGGCCGCAAGCATGATCATCGCGGAAGCGAGCTACGAGACCAGCGCGCCGACGATCAGCTCGCAACTCTCGACCTTGAAGGCCTCGGGCGCCAACGTGCTGTTCGGCGTCGTGCTCGGCAAGTTCACCTCGCAAATGGTCAAGGGCGTGGCCGAGATCGGCTGGAAGCCGGAGCTGTTCTTCGTGCCGACCTCGGCGTCGTCGATCTCTTTCCTGGAACCGGCAGGGCTCGACAACGCGGTCGGCCTGATCTCGTCGAGCAATCAGAAGGACACGATGGACCCGCAATGGGTCGACGATCCCGGCGTGAAGGAATACTTCGCCTTCATGAAGCGCTACATGCCGGCCGCGGACCTCTCCAACTCCAACTACGCCGCGGGCTATCACTATGCCACGCTGCTGATGACGGTGCTGAAGGGGTGCAAGGATGATATCAGCCGCGACAACATCATGCGCCAGGCGGCCTCGTTGAAGGATGTGAAGCTGCCGCTGCTGCTGCCGGGAATGGCGGTTACGACCGGCCCCGACGACTATCTGCCGTTCCAGCAGCTTCAGCTCCGGCGCTTCAATGGCAAGAGCTGGGTCGGCTTCGGCGACGTGCTGGATGATCGCTAGACGAGCGGGATGAGGAGACGCCATGATCATCAGCGGCGAACGCCAGATCAGCTATGACGACATCCGGGCTCGGATCAGGCGGGCGATGAGCGGCTTCCGCGCCCTGGGGCTTGCCGAGGCCGCGCCGGTCGCGATGATGCTGCGCAACGATTTCGCTCTGTTCGAGGTGGTTGCGGCCTCGGCCGCGCTGGGCAGTCCGGTGGTGCCGATCAACTGGCATTTGAAGGCCGAGGAGGTCCGTTACATCCTGGCCGACAGCGGGGCGAAGATCCTGGTCTGCCACGCGGATTTGCTGCCGCAGATCCGTGACGGCGTACCGGCGGATGTCCTTCTCCTGGTCGTCGCGACGCCGCCCGAACTCGCAGCGACCTTTTCGATCCCTGGGGAACTGACCGAGATCCCGGTGGGACTGACCGATTGGGACCGCTGGCGCGACGACCATCCGCAAGCGCAGGAGCCGCCGCGGCGGGCCGCAGCGATGATTTATACATCCGGCACCACGGGCATGCCGAAGGGCGTGCGGCGCATGCCGATGCAGCCCGAACAGGCGGCCGCCTCCGAACGCGTGGGCGGGATCGCCTATGGCATCAAGCCGCGGGAAGACCAAATCGTGCTGATCAACGGCCCGATGTATCACTCGGCGCCGCATTCCTACGGCATGCTGGCGTTCCGCAGCGCTTGCACCATCATCCTCCAGGCGCGGTTCGATGCCGAGGAGCTGCTGGCGCTGATCGAGCGCCACCGCGTCACGCACATTCACATGGTACCGACCATGTTCGTCCGGCTGCTGCGGTTGCCCGAAGCGGTCAGGCAGCGCTACGACCTGTCGTCGCTGCGTTTCGTCGTGCACGGCGCCGCCCCCTGCCCGCCGGACGTCAAGCGCGCCATGATCGACTGGTGGGGACCGGTCATCAACGAATATTTCGGCTCCACCGAGACCGGGATCCCGGTGTGGCACTCGGCCGAGGAAGCACTGAAGAAGCCTGGCACGGTCGGCCGCCCCATCGAAGGCGGCATCGTCAGGATCTTCCGCGATGACGGCAGCCCGTGCGGTGCAAACGAAGTCGGCGAAATCTACATGCGCCAGACGTCAGTGCCCGATTTCGACTATCACGGCAGGTCGCAGGCAAGGGCCGAAGCCGGCCGTGACGGCCTGGTCAGCGTCGGCGACGTCGGTTACCTCGACGCGGACGGCTATCTGTTCCTGTGCGATCGCAAGCGCGACATGGTGATCTCCGGCGGCGTCAACATCTATCCCGCCGAGATCGAGAACGTGCTGATCGGAATGCCCGGCGTGCGCGACTGTGCCGTGTTCGGCATCCCCGACGCGGAATTCGGCGAACGGCTGTGCGCCTTTGTCGAGCCTGAATCGGATGCCGAGCTCTCGGCCGACGCCGTCCGATCGTTCCTGCGCGGGCGGCTTGCCAATTTCAAGGTGCCAAAGGACGTCGAATTCCGTGACGCGCTGCCGCGCGAGGCCACGGGAAAGATTTTCAAGCGCAAGCTGCGGGAGCCCTATTGGACGATGTGAGGACAGGCAACGCCGTCCGAGAGTGCCGGACCGCATAAACGGGAACGAGTGGCAATCGTTCCTGCGCCTCTCCAATATTCGGCAGATTGAAGACGCGCGCTTCCGTCGCAAATGGAAGAGCAACCAATTCGAATCTCGCCTGTTGTCGACCGGCACAATCAACAGCCGGAGAATAAAAAATGTCTCGTCTCACCATGCTCGCCGCAGCTCTGCTGCTGCTCGGATCAGCGCCTGTCAGTGCACAGTCACAGCCTGCGCAGAGCGGGCCGGGCAACAACGCCGTCAACAGCTCTGATCACAACAACTCCAACGCACCGGTCGCGGGCCGCAACAGCTTCACCGAGGGCCAGGCGAAGTCGAAGATCGAGGGCGCGGGTTATTCCAATGTTTCCGGACTGCAAAAGGACGACAACGGCGTCTGGCGCGGCAAGGCCGACAAGGCCGGGACCAAGGCGGACGTGAGCGTCGATTTCCAGGGCAACGTGAACCCCGCCAAGTAAGGAGGATGAAACATGACGACCACTATTTCTCGACTCTATGACACCTATTCGGATGCGGAACGTGCGGTCAGGCGTCTGGAGGCCGCGGGCGTGCCGCACTCCGACATCAGCATCGTCGCGAACAATTCCGATAACTGGTACGGCTCCTCCACCGGCAAGGTTGACCGTGATCGCGACGGCGTCGACGATCGCGCCGAAGGTGCCGGCACGGGTGCCGGCATCGGCGCAGGCCTCGGAAGCGCGGCCGGCCTGCTTGCCGGACTCGGCCTGCTGGCCATTCCGGGACTCGGACCGGTGGTTGCCGCCGGATGGCTGGCTTCGACCGCAGTTGGTGCCGCGGCCGGCGCGGCGACGGGCGGCATCGTTGGCGCGCTGACCGAAGCCGGCGTCTCCAAGGATGATGCGTCGCGCTACGCGGAGGGCGTCCGTCGCGGCGGAACGCTGGTATCGGCGCGGGTACCCGACCAGGACAGCACACGTCTCGATGCCCTTCTGCACGAGAAGGCCGTGAACCTGCAGGAACGGAGCGCCGCCTGGCAAAAATCCGGCTGGAACGGCTTCGATGCCGCAAGCCCGCCGTTGTCACCCGACGATGTCGGCCGTGAGCGTGAGCTGTACGGCGCCGGCACGCGGGTGAGGTAGGGATGTTCCGCTCGCCGCCACGCCAGCGGCTGTGAATCCCAAGAGCGCGAGGGAGGCTCCACCAAGGTGGAGCCTCTTTCGCGTGCCCCTCCTCGAACACCACGAGGGTGCCGCAGGTCTCTCTCAACGAGCGCATTCCGCTGAAGCAGGGCCACATGTTCTCACTGCTCGGGTAATCGGCTATTGGCCGTCTGCGAAACAGTATAGCTTTCGACCGTAGAGGAAACGCCGCGGAGACGGCACGAGGTCGCGCATACTGGACAGGACCAAGGACATTGTCGCATCCGCGCAAGCCTGGCTCGATGAGGTCGAGCTAACGCTGGGCGCAGCCGATAGCGCTGCGCTGGATCGTCTTTTCCTCGCCGACAGCTATTGGCGCGATGTGCTGGCACTAAGCTGGAACCTGCAAACGATCGGCGGCGGCGACTCGATCAAGCGGGAGCTGACAACGCTCGCGGCAAAGGCTGCGCCGGGCAGCTTCAAGATTGCGCCGAACCGAGCGCCACCGCGCTGGGTGACGCGTGCCGGGACCAACACTATCGAGGTGATCTTCAATTTCGAAACCGCACTGGGGCGCGGCAGCGGCACCGTCAGGCTTGTGCCCGACGCCACCGACGGCGACCGCCTGAAAGCGTGGACGCTCCTCACCGCGCTCGACGAGCTCAAGGGCTTCGAGGAGCAGCTCGGCACCTCGCGGCCGCGCGGCCAGGCCTATTCGCGCGACTTCCGTGGACCGAACTGGCTGGACTTGCGCAACGGCTCGCGCGACTACGCCGATCGCGATCCCGCCGTGCTGGTGGTCGGCGGCGGCCAGGCCGGGCTCGCGATCGCGGCGCGGCTGAAACAGTTGAACATCGACACCCTGATCGTCGATCGCGAGGCGCGGATCGGGGACAATTGGCGCAAGCGCTACCACGCGCTGACCCTGCATAACCAGGTGCAGGTCAATCATTTGCCCTACATGCCGTTTCCGCCGAGCTGGCCGACCTATATCCCCAAGGACAAGCTCGCCAACTGGTTCGAAGCTTACGTCGAGGCGATGGAGCTGAACTTCTGGACCGGCACCGAATTCGAGGGCGGCGCCTACGACGATGCGAAAGACCACTGGACCGTCACACTGCGGCACACCGACGGCAGTGAGCGTATCATGCACCCGCGCCATGTGGTGATGGCAACCGGCGTCAGCGGCATCGCCAATGTGCCTGTCATTCCGACCCTGGATAACTTCAAGGGCACGCTGCTGCATTCGAGCCGCTACGAGGACGGCGAGACCTGGACAGGCAAACGCGCCATCGTCATCGGCACCGGCAATAGCGGCCACGACATCGCGCAGGATCTTCACTCCAGTGGTGCCGAAGTGACGCTGGTGCAGCGTTCACCTACGCTCGTCACCAATATCGAGCCGTCGGCCCAACTCGCTTATGCGACCTACAATGAGGGCACGCTCGAGGACAACGATCTGATCGCGACCTCGATGCCGACACCGCTCGCGAAAAAGACCCATGTGATGCTGACGGAGCAGTCGAAGGAGCTCGACAAGGAACTGCTCGACGGGTTGCGGCGCGTCGGCTTCAAGCTCGATTTCGGCGAGGCCGGCACCGGCTGGCAGTTCAAATATCTCACCCGTGGCGGCGGCTATTATTTCAATGTCGGCTGCTCCAACCTCGTCATCGAGGGCGCGATCAAGCTCAGGCAGTTTTCCGACATCGAGAGCTTCGTCACCGAGGGCGTTCGCATGAAGGACGGCACAACCCTTTCGGCCGACCTGATCGTGCTCTCGACCGGTTACAAGACACAGGAATATCTGGTGCAGAAACTGTTCGGCGACGCCGTCGCCGACCGGGTCGGCCCGATCTGGGGCTTTGGCGACGGCCTCGAGCTGCGTAACATGTATACGCGCACCAGGCAGCCCGGCCTCTGGTTCATCGCCGGCAGCCTCGCGCAATGCCGGATCAACTCGAAATATCTGGCGCTGCAGATCAAGGCGATCGAGGAAGGGATTTTGGGGCAGACTGGAGCGGCAGCGGCGAGCACCGCTTGAACAACACCGTAGAAGCAGTGTCGCACCACGATAACGAACAAGAGGAGAATTCATGCCAGCCATTCTCGGCACCGGCGAGCACCGCTACCGCGTCGTTGAAAACTTCGCAAAGCTGCCGGACGGATGGCAGCTCACCGACGTCGCCTCGGTCGCGGTCGACAGCAAGGACCGCGTCTACGTCTTCAACCGCGGGGCCCATCCGATGGTCGTGCTGGACCGCGAGGGCAATTTCTTGCGAAGTTGGGGCGAAGGCCTGTTCTCGCGCGCCCACGGCCTGCACATCGATGCCGACGACAATCTCTATTGCACCGATGACGGCGACCACACCGTGCGCAAGTGCACCACCGACGGCAAGGTGCTGCTGACGATCGGCATCCCCGAGAAACCGTCGCCGTTCATGAGCGGCGATCCCTTCCACCGCTGCACCCACACCGCGCTGTCGCCGAAGGGTGAAATCTACGTCTCCGACGGCTATGGCAATGCGCGCGTGCACAAATTCACGCCCGGCGGCAAGCTGATGACAAGCTGGGGCGAACCCGGCACCGATCCCGGCCAGTTCAACATCGTGCACAACATCGCCACCGACGCCGACGGCTTTGTCTATGTCGCCGACCGCGAGAACCACCGCGTGCAGGTGTTCGACGGCAACGGCAAGTACGAGACGCAGTGGAACAATCTGCACCGCCCTTGTGCGCTATGCTGTTGCGGTGGGGCTAAGAGCCCGACCTTCGTCATCGGGGAACTCGGCCCTGGCCTGGCCGTCAACCGCAAGGTGCCCAATCTCGGCCCGCGGCTCTCGATCGTGGACGCCAAGGGCAACCGCATCGCGCGGCTCGGTGGCGAGGAAGGCCCGGGCGTTGCGAGCGGCAAGTTCCTGGCGCCGCACGGCATCGCACTGGATTCCAGGGGCGACATCTATGTCGGCGAGGTCGGCGTCACCGATTGGAAGACCAGCTTTCCGGACGAGGAGATGCCGGCCGTGGTGCGCGCGACGCGATGTTTGCAGAAGCTGGAGCGCGTGCGGGAGTAGCTGCCTCGGCACATCCACGTCGCGCTGTCAGGATGACGCTGCCTCAACGGCCTCGGACTTGGAAATCACAGCGTTTTGCGCGCTTTGCCACCCCCCGGCCGCATTGCTTGTGCCGGAATAAGTCGCTCAACGGGCTTCACAATCCCGTCACGCTGCATGTAGTATGTCAGTTACGTGCTGCTTCGCAGCGTACATTGGAGGCCAGGAGCGTTACTTGAACGCACATGTCTCGCAAGGCCATTGGCCGGTGTTGGTGCTGAATGCGGACTTCCGGCCGCTGAGTTACTACCCACTGTCTTTGTGGTCGTGGCAGGACGCGATCAAGGCGGTATTCCTCGACCGCGTCAACATCGTCGCGCATTACGATCAGGCGGTCCATAGCCCCACGCTGCAAATGCAGCTGCCGAGCGTCGTCTCGCTCAAATCCTTCGTCAAGCCGACCACCCACCCTGCCTTCACCCGATTTAACGTCTTCCTGCGCGATCGTTTCGCCTGCCAATATTGCGGCTCGCCCGAAGACCTCACCTTCGACCACATCATCCCGCGCAGCAAAGGCGGCCAGACCACCTGGGAGAACGTGGTCGCGGCGTGCTCGCCCTGCAATTTGCGCAAGGGCAATCTGACGCCGGTGCAGGCCAAGATGTTTCCACGCCAGCACGCCTTCGCGCCGACCGTGCACCAGCTCCACCGTAACGGCCGCCTGTTCCCGCCGAACTATCTGCACGACAGTTGGCTGGATTATCTCTACTGGGATACGGAGCTGGATCCGTAACGTCGGCGTGCAGGCCCTCGGCAATCCATCGTTGACTCGCGCCGCCCAACGCCGGGAGAGATCAGCGAGCTTCTATCTGCGCGCCTGCTCCAGATCGATCTGATAGACGGAAATCCGGTCGATCTCGAATGCGACGGTAGGCGGCGACTCCGCGTCGACCGGACCGACGCCGAGAAAGAATTTGGATCCGATCGCGAGATTGACGATCATGTACATGGGATCGTCGAAACCGATCGGCACCTTGATGTCGGACACCGGTCTGCGGTCGATGAAATAGACCAGGCGATCCTCCTCCCACAGCACACCGTAAGTGTGGAATGCGCTCGACGCGTCGCCGACCGCGAAGTCGAAGCCGCAGGACTGAATCTTCTGGGTCGAGGGAATCCGCCAATGCGTCGTCATCACGAGATCGCCCGGCTTTTCGCCGCGGCCTTCCAGCACGTCGACCTCCGGCGGCCAGCCACCGTCATCCGCCAGCATCCAGAACGCCGGCCACACTGCGTGCCCGACCGGCACCTTGGCGCGGATCTCGAAATAGCCGTGCTTCTGCGCGAACGTGCCCTGGGTCGTCAGTATCCCGGAGATGTACTCGTTGTCGAACAGCACCGGCTTCAACCCCGGCGGGGTACGGCTGGCGACGATCGACAGCACGCCGTCCTTGACATTGAACGGATCGAGCCCGAGCGGCGCCGCGTTGCGCCCCGCATACCGCGGATCGACATAGATCTGTTGCTCGCCATTGGCGCTGGTCTTGCGCTTGAAGTCGGAGCCGTCGCCGCCCCAGTAACGCGCCTCCGGCCAGGCCGCGCCGCCGGCGTAATGCGGCACCCAGCGTCCGTTTGCCAGCGGATGCTCGTCAAAATCCTCGTTGAAGGTCCGGCGTAGCGGCAAGAAGACCAGCGAGGCCGGATTGACCTTCTCCAGCCGACGGCACTCGATGGTGGAGGGATCGGTCGTGACCTGCAGCGACATGCTCATCGGGGCACCGTCGAGATCGTCCTGCGCGATGGCTGGCGCGGGCACAACGCAGAGACCGATCGCAGCCAGAGCGCCCCTCGTCCAACGCTCGATCATCACCGCACTTCGAAGACGCCAGAGGAAAGGCCGAGGTTAGCTTACTCATATCGGAACCGGCAAGAGCGGGCCGGCGACCGCGCGCCAATTCAGGAGCGCCGCTTGCACACGCGATCCAGATTTTCGTGCACTTAGAAAAATTGGGACGCCTAGGCAGCGCTCGGAAGGCGAGCGGCAGGCTCCTGCCGGGACGGAACTCGGGGCGCCGGCATCCGTTCAGAGTCGAGGCCGGATGTCGCGCGGGCGCCAGTTGTCCGCGACAGACATATCCGGTCCCGCCACAGCACGAGGGGAGAATAGTCATGGCCACAAGCGAGACGGATCACGTCTACAAGATCCTGGAACTGGTCGGATCGTCCGAGACGTCGATCGAGGATGCGATCAAGAACGCGGTCAGCCGGGCCGCAAAGACCGTTCGCGAGATGAAATGGTTCGAGGTGGTGCAAACGCGCGGCCATATCGAGAACGGTGCCGTGCGCCACTACCAGGTGACGCTGCGGGTCGGCTTCACGCTGGATGAGTGAGGCAGAAAGGCCCGGCGCGCGGGGTCAGCCTGGTTAGCTCGACGATAGCCCGTCAATTGTCGAGGATTGTTCCGACCGGAAGCGCACAATCCGCACGGAAGTTGCAACAGCCCGTTAAGGCCAAAGTGAGAGGTTTGCGCCGAAATGGAGCAAGCCTGATGACCACGGGCCGCGAACTCGGAAAGACGCGCCTTCCGCTCTGGGCAGCGGGTTTCGTCATCCTGACCTGCTTCGCCATCCTCGGCTTGAGCGCCTGGCGTGAATGGGAAACCCGCAATGCCGATCTCAAGAACGCCGAGATCGACGTCGCCAATCTGGCGCATTCGCTGATCCAGCACGCGGACGACACCTTCGAACTCGTTGATACAATCCTCGTAGGCCTGGTCCACCGGCTCGAAATCGACGGGACGGGTCCGGACACGATCACCAAGCTTCAGGCCTATCTGCCGACACGAAAATCATCGGACCGGATCCGCGGCATCTTCGTTTATGACGCGAGCGGGCAGTGGCTTGCCACGACCGAGCGGCTCGACTTCTCCAAGCTCAACAACAGCGACCGCGAATATTTCCAGCGTCATCGGGACTCGCCGGAGATGGGCACGCTGATCGGACCGCCCGTGAAGAGTCGAGCCGGGGGCCAATGGGTCGTCACCGCGTCCCGCCGGATCAACGATGCCGACGGCGGCTTCGCCGGCGTTGCCCTGCTCACGATCGACGTCGGCTATTTCGTCAAGTTCTACGAGCGGTTCGACATCGGTACGAACGGCTCGGCATCGCTGCTCAACGATAGCGGCATCATGCTGGCGCGCAGCCGCGACGACAGTGGCGGCTTTGTCGGACGCGACCTGTCCAATGCGCCCTTGTTCAAGGGATGGGAAAGTCGCCCCGCCGCAGCAGTCTACTATTTCAAGTCGCCGCTCGATGGCGTCCAGCGGCTGAGCTATTACCAACGCAGCAGCCGCTATCCCCTAATGGTGCTGGCGAGCAAGTCGCGGGACGACGTGCTGGCGCCGTGGCGGCAAGCCGCGGCTGCGCGCACCACCTTCGTCCTCGGCCTCGTGCTGCTGATCGCGGTGATCGGCTTCTACCTGGTCCGTCAGCTCGTACAGCGGCAGCGCACGGCCCAGGCCCTCGTCGTCAACGAAGCAAACTTCCGCCTGTTGGCCGAGCAATCCAGCGACATGGTGACCCGGATCGGGCTGGACAACCGGCTGCTCTACGTTTCCCCCTCGTGCGTACGCATCACGGGCTGGTCCTCCGACGAGCTGCTATCCACCTCGGCCCTGGCCGGCATTCACGCCGACGACATGGAGCGGGTCGAGCAGGCTATCGCCGCGCTTAAGAATGGCGAGGCCGAGGAGACGCGGTTCGTCTATCGCCACCGTCATCGCGACAAGGGCGAGATTTGGGCGGAGGCGGCGTTGCACGTGACCCTGGCGTCGGACAGCGGTGAGATCGACGGCGTCGTCGCGGTGGTGCGCGACATCACCGAGCAGAAGGATCTTCAGGACAAGCTCGCCTCGCTTGCAACGACCGACGGCCTCACCGGACTCGTCAACCGGCGCGCGTTCGACGAGCGCCTCGCCGAGGAATGGGCCCGGGCCCGGCGCGATGGCACGCAGCTCTCGCTCCTGCTGATCGATGTCGATCATTTCAAGAAGTTCAACGACCAATACGGGCATCTGGCGGGCGACGGATGCCTGCGCGCGCTGGGCCGGATCCTATCAACCCACACCAAGCGCCAGGCCGACGTCGCGGCGCGCTACGGTGGCGAAGAATTCGCCGTGCTGTTGCCGAACACCGGTCCCGAGGGCTGCGCCGAGGTCGGCGAAGGGATTCGCAAGGCTCTGCACGATCTCGCCATGCCGCATGCGCAAAGTCCCCCCTCGCGCCTGGTGACCGCAAGCGTTGGCGGCGCGACGAGTCTGCCGTCCCAAACCACGGCGGACTGCAGCACGCTGGTCGGCGCCGCCGACCGCGCGCTCTACGCCGCCAAGGACAACGGCCGTGACCGGCTGGTGATGTCGGGACAGGTCGTTCCCTGGCCCGCCAGGAGCGCGTGACGGATCGACCGTTGGCCCGATTTGTTGCCTGCGCTCCAGCGCGGTATGGCTTGGATCACGGCCGGATGTTCGGCCAATCCGAGAGTGCTGCGGTGACCGGTCAAATCAAACTCGTCCTCTTCGACATGGACAATGTCCTCTGCGACTACGACAGGGCAAAGCGTGTCGCATGGCTGGCGAAGGTTGCGGGGACCACGAGCGAATCCGTCCACAAGGCGATCTGGGACAGCGGCTTCGAGCTGCTCGGCGATTCCGGCACACTCGATGCCGCGGACTATTTGCGGGGTTTCGGCGACCGCATCGGCTATCCGCTGTCACTGCACGAGTGGATCGAGGCGCGACGCCGTTCAATGCAGGCCGATCGTGCCATGCTGGAGATTGTCGGCAGCTTGCGTCAAACCGTCGACATTGCCGTCCTGACCAACAACACGACGCTGGTCGCCGACCATATCGCAGCGCTGCTGCCGGAATTGCCACCGCTGTTCGGCTCGCGAATCTACGCCTCGGCCCGGTTCAAGACGGCGAAGCCGGACCCGCGCTGCTTCCGCCTCTGTCTGTCGGAGCTCGACGTCAAACCGGAGAACGTCCTGTTCGTCGACGATCTCATGGCCAATGTCGCCGGTGCGCGAGAGGCGGGCCTGTTCGCGCATCACCACACCTCGGTTGAGGCTTTCAGGCGGGCCCTGTCGGAGCACGGCCTGCTTCACGCATGAATGCGCGATCCGCTTTTCCCGGCGTCAGGCGAGATGGCACGCCACAAAGTGCCCGCCTGCTCCCTCCTTCAGCTCCGGTGCGCTTTCCGCGCAACGCGGCTGGGCGATAGGACAGCGGGTGTGGAAGTGGCAGCCCGACGGCGGCTTCATCGGGCTCGGAACGTCGCCCTTGAGGCGGATACGCTCGCGCTTGAGCTTGGGATCGGGCACCGGCACCGCCGATAACAGCGCCCTCGTGTAGGGATGCTGCGGATTGCGGTAGAGGTCGCTGGCCTTGGCGAGCTCGACGATACGGCCAAGATACATCACCGCGACTCGGTCGGAGATGTGCTCGACCACCGACAAATCGTGCGCAACGAAGAGATAGGTGAGGTTCAGCTCCGCCTGGAGATCTTCCAGCAAGTTGATGACCTGCGCCTGGATCGAGACGTCGAGCGCAGACACCGGTTCGTCGCAGACGATCAGTTTCGGCTCGACCGCGAGCGCACGCGCGATCACGATGCGCTGGCGCTGACCGCCGGAGAATTCATGCGGATAGCGGCGCATGTGCTCGGCCTTGAGCCCGACCTTCACCAGCAGGCTCGCGACGCGATCCTCACGCTCCTTGGCGGATGAGCCGAGCTTATGGATGACGAGGGCTTCGCCGAGGATGGCGCCGACCGTCATGCGCGGATTGAGGGAGGCGAACGGGTCCTGGAACACAAGCTGCATGTTCCGCCGCATCGCGCGCAAATCGTTGCCGCCGAGCTGGCGGACATCCTGACCGTCGAACACGACCTCGCCGTCGGTCGGTTCGATCAGGCGCAGCACGCAGCGTCCCGTCGTCGACTTTCCGCAGCCGGATTCGCCGACGAGGCCGAGCGTCTCGCCGCGGTTGACCGAGAACGAGACCCCATCGACGGCATAAACGCTGCCGACCTGGCGCGACAACAGGCCGCCATGCACGGGAAAATATTTCTTCAGGCCGCTGACGCGGAGCAGGGGCTCGGTCATGCTGCGCCTCCCAACTGCGTATCTCCCAGATGACAGGCCATACGGTGGCCGGGCGCGATCTCGCGCAGCAGCGGCTCCCTCTCGGTGCAGACGCTCATGGCGTGGCGGCAGCGCGGGGCGAAGCGGCAGCCGACCGGCGGATTGATCAGGATCGGCACCGAGCCGCCGATCGCCTCCAGCCGCACCTTGTGCTCGCTGGCGAGATCGATGCGCGGGATCGAGCGGATCAGTCCCTGGGTATAGGGATGGCCGGGATTGCCAAAGAGGTCGTCGACGGGCGCCTCCTCCACCACCTTGCCGGCATACATCACGACGACGCGTTGCGCGGTCTCGGCGACGACGCCCATGGCATGGGTGATCAGCATCACCGCCATGCCGAAGCGTTCCTTCATGTCCTGGAGCAGGTCGAGGATCTGCGCCTGAATAGTGACGTCGAGGGCCGTGGTGGGCTCGTCGGCGATGATCAGTTTCGGCTTGCAGGCGAGAGCCATCGCGATCATCACACGCTGGCGCATGCCGCCGGAGAACTGATGCGGATAGTTGTGCACGCGGCCTTCGGCGTTGGGAATCTGCACCAGCTTGAGCATCTCGATGGTGCGATCGAGCGCCTGTTTCCTGGTGACATTCTCATGGCGGCGCAGGCTTTCGGCGATCTGCTCGCCGATGGTCAGCACCGGATTGAGCGAGGTCATCGGCTCCTGGAAGATGAAGCCGATCTCCTTGGCGCGGATCTCGTCGAGCTGACTGCTCG
Organism: Bradyrhizobium sp. MI1.4; assembly: GCF_055811315.1. NCBI lineage: Bacteria > Pseudomonadati > Pseudomonadota > Alphaproteobacteria > Hyphomicrobiales > Nitrobacteraceae > Bradyrhizobium > Bradyrhizobium sp. MI1.4. Next base: position 73,915 of record NZ_JBVVPP010000006.1, read on the forward strand.
TCAGCGGCACGAGATCGCGGCCCTCGAAGATGATCTCGCCTGCCGCGATGCGGCCCGGCGGCATCGCGATCAGCTTCAGGATCGACATCGCGGTGACGGTCTTGCCGCAACCGGATTCGCCGACGACGCAGAGCGTCTCGCCGCGGTTGATGGAGATGTCGACACCGTCGACCGCCTGGAGGATGCCGTCGTCGGTGGAGAAGTGGGTTTTCAGTCCCTTGATCTCGAGCAGCGGCGCCATCAGATCACCCGCCGCGCATCGAGCGCGTCACGCAGGCCGTCGCCGATGAAGTTGATGGCGACCACTGCGATGAAGATCGCGCCGCCCGGGAACAGCGCCCAGTGCGGGCCGATGTCGAGAAAGTCTTTCGCGTCATAAAGCAGCCGGCCCCAGGTCGGCGTATCCGGCGGGAAGCCGAGGCCGAGGAAGGACAGCGTCGATTCCGCGATGATGGCTGCGGCCACGTCGATGGTGCCGGCGATGATCACCGGACCGAGCGCATTGGGCAGGATATGGCGCACCACCTGCCGTACCGGGCTGGCTCCGAGAGCGCGCGCGGCTTCGACGAATTCCTTCTCGCGGATCGACAGGAACTGGGCGCGAACGAGGCGGGCGACCGGCATCCAGCGCAAGCCACCGATCACGAGCACGATCAGGATGAAAATGCCGCCCTCGGGGCCGAACGCTGCCTTCAGCCCGTCGCGGAAGAGATAGATCAGCAGCAGCAGCAGGGGCAATTGCGGCAGCGACAAAAAGAGATCGGTGAGCCACATCAGCCCATGGCCGAGCGCGCCGCGCGACATGCCGGCGAGCGCGCCGATCAGCACACCGACAAAGACCGAGACCAGCATCGCGGCGAGACCGACCGCGAGCGAGATGCGCCCGCCATAGATCATGCGGGCGAGGATATCCTGCCCGAGATCGTCGGTGCCAAAGGGATGGGCCAGCGACGGCCCCTGCATGCCCGCCACGATGTCGATGTCGTCGATCTTGACCCGCCAGATAAAGGGGCCGACCACCACCGCCAGGATCAGAACGAGGAGCAGGAACGCGCTGACCACGGCAAGCTTGTGGCGGCTATAGCGCCGCCACGTCTCGCGCCAGGGCGAGTAGACGCGCCGCTCAGCGGAGGGAGATGCGAGGGTCAAGCCAGCCATAAAGAACGTCCGCGATGAGATTGAACAGCACGACCAGGCACGCAAAGACGAAGGTGACGGCCATCACCACCGGCGTGTCGTTGGAAAGGATGGAGGAGATCAGCAGCGAGCCGATGCCGGGGATGCGGAAGATCTGCTCGGTGACGATGGCGCCGCCGAACACCGCCGGGATTTGCAACGCAATCAACGTGACGACCGGGATCATCGCGTTGCGCATCACATGCTTGATGATCACCCGCCTCTGGCCGATGCCCTTGGCGCGCGCGGTGGTGACGTAGTCGAGCCGGATCACGTCGAGCATCGCCGAGCGCACGAAACGCGTCATCGACGCAGCCTGGAACAGGCCGAGCACCGCCACCGGCATGATCGCCTGACGGATCATCTCCAGCACCCAGTGAATCCCCGTGCCCTTGATGTCGGTCGTGTAGACGAAAGGCAGCCAGTCCAGCGTGACCGAGAAGATCAGGATGAACAGGATGCCGGTGAAGAAGGTCGGCAGCGAGAAGCCGACAAAGGCGAGCGTGTTGGCGACCTGGTCGAACAGCGAATAAGGTTTCGTCGCGGCGTAGACCCCGACCGGGATCGCGATCAGGAGCGCAAGGATCTGCGCCGAGCCGATCACGTACAGCGTCGTTGGCAGTCGCTGGAGAATGAGCGTGTCCACGTTCATTCGGCTGACGAAGGAGAAACCCCAGTCGCCGTGCAGCATGGCGTTGAGCCAGTGCAGGTAACGAAGGTAGATCGGATCGTCGAGGCCGAACTTCGCCCGAAGCGCGAGAGCGACTTCGGGCGGCACGTTCGGATTGGTCGCTAGCTCGGAGAAGGGATCGCCCGGGGCGAGTGCGAGCACGACGAACAGCACGAGCGAAATTCCGAGCAGGCTCGGAATCGCGATCAGGAGGCGACGCAGGACATACTGGCTCATGAAGAAGGACCGCTCTAGGCGTGCGTGATCATTCTTCGCGGTACCAGTCGAACAAATTGTCGGTCTCGTTGGCCCAGCCGGAAACGACCGGGCGCAGATTGTTGGCGGCCGCCTCGACCTTCAGACGGTGCTGCACCGGGATGAAAACGATGTCCTGGTACATGAGATCATTGGCCTTGATGTAGAGCGCCGCGCGCTTGACCGGATCCATTTCGCCGTCGGCGGCCAGGATGGTCGCGTCGTACTCCTTGTTGACCCAGCGCGGGAAGTTGGTGCCCTGCCACTTGTTCTCCTTGGTGGCGACGAGGTTCGAAAGGTAACGACGCATGTGCTGCGACGGATCGGGCTGGCTCAGCGGGATCTGGAACATCTCCATGTCGGCGTAGAACTTGGAATAGGTGTCGGGATTGCCGACGTCGGAGGAGAAGAACACGGAGGCGACGACCGATTTCAGTTCGACGTCGATACCCGCCTTCTGGCAGGCCTGCTTGACGATGGCCTGCGTCTTCTGGCGCGGCCCGTTGATCGCGGTCTGGTAGAGGAGCTTCAGCTTCTTGCCGTCCTTCTCGCGGATGCCGTCGGCGCCCGGCTTCCAGCCGGCGTCGTCGAGGATCTTCGAGGCCTTCTCGACGCTGAACTCCCACGAGGTGTTCTTGGACACGAATTTTTCGGGCCCGTTGAGGAAGTTGGCGGTGGTGCGGCCGGCGCGGCCGTAGATGGCCTTCTTGACCGATTCGCGATCGATCAGCAGCGAGAGCGCCTTGCGCACCGCTGGATCAGAAAACAGCGGGTGCTTGGTCTTTATCGAGGAGCGTTCGCCATCGACCTCGGTGTTGGGATCGGTGAAGTTCAGCGCGATGAATTCGGTGTCGCCGCCGACGGCGTAGACGGTTTTTCCCTTGCCGCCCTTCTCCAGGCGCAGCAGCACGTCGTCCTCGACCTGAATGTTCCAGCCGAAATCATATTCGCCAGTCTGGATCACCGCGCGCGCGGCAGAGACGGCGTCGCCGCCGCCCTTCATCTCGATCGAATCGAAATAGGGGCGGTTGGCCATGTGATAATCGGGATTGATCACGCCGCGGACAAGATCGCCCGGCTTGAACTCGACGAACTTGTAGGGGCCGGTACCGACCGGCGAGAGGTTGGTCGGCGCCTCCCGCGACTTGGACCCCATATAGTCCTTGAACAGATGTTTCGGGATGATGGTATTGGGAGCCCCGACAAAAGCGTCGGCCCAGAACGGCGTCGGCTTGTTGAACAGGATGCGGACCGTGAGGTCGTCCACCTTCTCGACGGTGATGTCGCGGAGCGTCGCGATGGTCAGTGCGGAGGTCGCCGGATCCTTGGCATATTCCCAGTTGAAGACGACGTCGTCGGCCGTGAACGGCGTGCCGTCATGCCATTTGACGCCGGGCTTGAGTTTCCAGGTCACCGACTTGCCGTCGGCGGCGAGGCCACCGTTCTGGATCGAGGGAATTTCGGCGGCCAGGACCAGCTTCATGTTGCCGTCGGGATCCCAACAGGCGAGCGGCTCGTAGAACAGACGCGCGCCGTCCTGGTCCTTGGTGCCGGTGGCGAAATGCGGATTGAGCAGGGTCGGCCCCTGCCACCACAGCAGCTTGAGCGCGCCACCGCCGCCGCGCTTGGTCGGCTTGTAGGTCGAGGCGCCCTCGGCCATGGCGACGCCGCCAAGGGCGAGAATCTGGTTGGCCAAAGGCGCGGTGAGACCCACGGCGGCAAGACGCTGAATGAAGCCGCGGCGATCCATCCGCCCGTCCTTCACGTCACCGATCATCGAACGCAGTTGTTTATCCAGCATGGTTGTCCCCGTCTGGTTCCCGTATGGATGCAGGCGGTCGCGCGAGGCGACCACCGGGCTTGGCTGGCGGTAGATGGCACACCGAATGGGGTGCGCGTCAACTGCGACCGTGTGTATGCAAACGGTCTTCTGACTGTCTGTTGGGCAAAACCATATTCCGCAGCCCATCCGATCGGCAATCCAGCATCAAAACACGCTGAATTCCGCGCTGCACTGCAGAAAATTTGATCGCCGCATCAGACGAAGTATCGAGGCGAAATTCTACGCCACGGACATGTCGAGCGGCGGCGCGACGTGGTCTGGCAGCGGACAGACGTAAGGCGTCTTGGCTGTCCGCTTCTGGAGGTCAGCCTTGGCAGCCTTGATCAGCTCCGGGTCCGTCAGCGCCTTGATACCGATGCCGGCCATCGCCTTGGCGGCCTGCACCATGGCCTTGTGCGCATGCGCGCTCTTGCCCTGCGCGACCACCTGCCAGGTGTGGAAGGGCGTACCGATTGCAACCGTGGGTGCGTGGACCTGCACGGTCGGCACCACCCAGCTCACGTCGCCGACGTCGGTCGAGCCGACCAGCGGATTGCGCTTGGCATCCAGTGGCACCAGGAAGTCAGCCAGCGGCCGGTCGGTCGGCTCCATGCCGATCGCGTAATAGACCGACTCGATGTCCTTGTCGCTCAGCGTTGCGCGGATCTCCGTGGCAAAGCCCTTGTCTACGTCGTCGAAATGCGGCGGTCCGAGCTCTTCCATGACCCGATGCAGCGCCTGCTCCAGCGGCGTGTTCGGCAGGATGTTGGAGACCGCGGAGATGATCTTCATCTCGACCTTGGTCTCGGTCATCAGCGCCGCGCCGTCCGCGATCTTGCTCACGCGTCCGACCAGCTCGTTCATGCCGGGCAGATCACGGGCGCGGATCGAATAGCGCACGCGCGCATGCGCCTGCACCACGTTCGGGGCGATGCCGCCGGTGTCGAGCAGCGCGTAGTGCACGCGCGCGTCGCTCGGCATGTGCTCGCGCATATAGTTCACGCCGACATTCATCAGCTCCACGGCGTCGAGCGCGGAGCGGCCGAGATGCGGCGAGGCCGCCGCATGCGAGGTACGGCCGGTGAAGATGAAATCGGCGCGGGTGTTGGCGAGTGACGGCGTCACCGCGACTTCCCAGAAGCTGTGCGGATGCCAGGTGATGGCGATGTCGGCGTCTTCGAATGCACCGGAGCGCACCATGAAGGCTTTTGCCGCGCCGCCCTCCTCCGCGGGGCAGCCGTAATAGCGCACGCGGCCCGGCACCTTGTTCTCGGCAAGCCAGTCCTTCACCGCCGTCGCGGCGAGGAGAGCTGCGGAACCCAGCAGATTGTGACCGCAGCCATGGCCGTGGCCGCCAGTCTCGACCGGACGATGCTCCGCGACGCCGGCCTCCTGGCTCAGGCCCGGGAGCGCGTCATATTCCCCCATGAAGGCAATGACCGGTCCGCCCTCGCCCCATTCGCCCATCACCGCGGTCGGAATGCCCGCGACCTGCTCGGTGATGCGGAAACCCTGATGACGCAACTCGGCGAGATGCTCGGCGGCGGATCGCGCCTCGGTGTAGCAGACTTCGGGCATGCCCCAGACCTTGTCGCTGAGGTCGATGAAACGTGCCTTGATCGTGTCGATGCCACGCCAGATGTCGCTGCGGTTGTCCATGCTTCGGCCCCGTGATCCCTCGGTCAAACGAAGCGGCAATGGTTAGCAGCTTCATTGTACCGCGCCTAGCACCTCGCCGGACAGCAGCCATGCGGCCAATGCCGGAGGCCCGCTCGACCGACCGTGCATCAAGCCTTCCCGCGCCTTTCAAAGATTTCATCCGGTGCCTCGGGAATAGTTGGGGAACGAGGCTTTCAAGACGGCCTCCTCCGGCCTAAATTATCCGTGCTTCGCGCGTCGTTCCGCTAATCGGCGGAGCGATGCTCTCAGCCAGGAGAACTCCATGCCCGCCCTGACCGAATGGAGAGTGCCACCGGCCAATCAGCCGCGTGCGAGCGATTACGGTTTCGATCTCGACCGCGCGCTCGCCTCCGTCGTCGGCCTGCATGCCATCATCCCGCCGGACGCCTTCAGCGCCGAGACACTGGGGACCGAACGCGCCGGCAACGGCGTCGTGATCGACGACGGGCTGGTACTCACCATCGGCTACCTCATCACCGAAGCAGAGTCCGTGTGGCTGCATGTCGGAGACGGGCGCGTGGTGGAAGGACATGTGCTCGGCTTCGATGCCGTCACCGGCTTTGGCCTGGTGCAGGCGCTCGGCCAGCTCGATGTCGCCCCCTTGCCGCTCGGGATCTCGGCCGAGACCCGGCTCGGCGACCGCGTCGTGGTCGGCGGCGCCGGCGGACGCACGCGTTCGGTCGCGAGCCAGATCGTGGCCAAGCAGGAATTCGCCGGCTACTGGGAATATCTGCTGGACGAGGCCATCTTCACCCATCCCGCGCACCCGAATTGGGGCGGCACGGCGCTCCTCAACGAGCGCGGCGAGCTGATCGGCATCGGCTCACTGCAGCTCGAACGCGAGCGCGAGGCCAAGGCCGAGCACGTCAACATGATCGTGCCGATCGACCTGTTGAAACCGATCCTGGACGATCTGCGCAAATTCGGCCGCGTCAACAAGCCGGCACGGCCGTGGCTCGGACTGTTTTCGACCGAGATCGACAACCGCGTGGTTGTGATCGGGATCTCCGCCAATGGTCCCGCCGCCCGTGCCGAGCTCAAGACCGGCGACGTCATCCTCGCGGTCGACGGCGAGAAGGTCACGAGCCAAACCGGCTTCTACAAGAAGCTGTGGGGCCTCGGCGCTGCCGGCGTCGACGTGCCGCTGACGGTACATCATGAAGGCGTCACCTTCGACGTCACGGTGACCTCGACCGATCGCTACAAGCTCTTGAAGGCGCCGAAGCTGCACTGACGATCAGAACTGACGCAAGGAAGCGACGATGAGCGAGGCCGTCGTTGACGATATCGTGGCCGTGCTGCCGCCGCTGCTCAATGCGCTGGAGGCGCTCGCCTTTTTTCAGCGCAACCTGCACCCGCCGGCCTTCGGCTCCGTGATGAATGCGATTGGCGCTCCCGACGAGGCGTTGCAAACGGCGCGCGCGGCAATCCGAGAATGGCCGGAGGAGTTCACCGGACTGCGCGAGCGGCTCGATCGTGCCTGCGACGAGACGCTCGCCGCCTTTGCCGGCCTGCGCGAGGTCGAACGTGGCAATGGCGACCTCGTCGCGGTCTTCCGCGCACTACGTCATGTGCCGCGCGCGCAGGAGGCACTCTATCCGCTGGCCGTGCGGTTTCCGCCGGTCAGCAGTTTCTTCCTCAACGCCGCGAATCGCGAGAATGCCGACCTGTTGTCGCGGCTCGAAGCCGGCGCGGACGCGCACACCGGCATCATCCACGATCACAACGAGCCCGGCAGCCGCGGTGGCTTTTCGGTCTACGTGCCCGAATATTATACGCCCGATCGCGCCATGCCGCTGGTGATGGCATTGCACGGCGGCAGCGGCAACGGCCGCGGTTTCCTGTGGAGCTGGCTGCGCGATGCCCGCAGTCTTGGTGCGATCCTGGTGGCGCCGACCGCGACCGGCCCAACCTGGACGCTGATGGGTGACGATTCCGACACGCCCAACCTCATGCGCATTCTCGAAACCGTGCGCAGCCGCTGGACCATCGACGCCTCGCGCATGCTGCTCACCGGCATGAGCGACGGCGGCACCTTCTGCTACGTCACCGGCCTCGACGGCGCCTCGCCCTTCACGCATCTCGCGCCGGTGTCGGCGACCTTCCATCCGCTGATGGTCGAAATGGCTGACGCTGCGCGTCTGCAGCGCCTGCCGATCTTCATCGCGCACGGCAAGCTCGACTGGATGTTTCCGGTGCAGACCGCGCGGCAGACGCAGGCGGCCCTCGCCGCCGCCGGCGCCGACGTCACCTATCGCGAGATCGACGACCTCAGCCACACCTATCCTCGCGAGATCAACGCGGAGCTGGTGCAGTGGCTGAATGGAGAATGAACAACCTCTCCTTACCTGCGCCCTACTGCCGCGGAACAATCGATCCGGGCCGACGTTATCGCCCGTCATCGGAGGTTTCGCCATGCGGATGTTTCTTGGAATGGTTTTGGGCGCGCTGCTGCTCGGCTGCGGCGTGTATGTCTATGACTCCATGCAGACGTCGTCGGTTGCTCATGGCGAGGTCGCGACGACCAATCGCACCATCGTAAACTGGGATGTCGCCAAAGCCGATTGGGACGCGCTGCGCGATCGCGCGCACAAGGACTGGGTCCGCATCTCCTCCAAGTAACGACGTGGTATCGTGAATGAGGCGCCGTCGCGGGTCCGCGGCGGCGCCTTCGTATTGCGCGGTGAATATCGCTCGGCTCAGTTCATCTTGGCCTTGCGGGCGTCGGCGATGACCTGCTCGAACTCGTTCATGCTGAGCACGCCGGGCACGCGGTATTTGCCGACGATGAAGGACGGCGTGCCGCGGAAACCGAAGGCTTCGGCCTGCTCGTTGTTGCGCTTGAGCACCGCGTCGATGTCCTTGGCGTGATCGGCGAGATCGCGCTTCAACCGATCCATGTCGACGCCGGCCGCCGCGAGCAGTTCGTTGATGCGCGGCTCCGTCAGGCGCGAGCTGACGCCCATCATGGCGTCATGGGCCTGGTGGTACCTGTCCTGGAATTTCGCCGCCAGCGCGGTCCGCGCCGCCGTGACCGAAACCGGACCGAGAATCGGCCAGTCCTTCATCACCAGCCGGACCTTGCCGTCGTCCTGGATGACCTGACGCAACTCGGGCTCGAGCTTGCGGCAATAGGGGCAGTTATAGTCGGACCATTCGATGATGCTGATATTCCCGTCGGGATTGCCGGCCACGGGAACGTCGGGATCGCGCAGCACCTTGGCTTCGGTCAGCACCTCGTCTTCGTCGGTTGCCGCCCGCGCCGCGGTGATCCCACCGGCGACAAGGGCGCCCGCTCCAATCAGCGTCAGCGCCGCGCGCCGCGTCGGCACAAGGCTCTTATTCCTGAATCCAGCCATATCTCGTTCCATTTCGGTCCCATTTCCGTGGATACGGTCCGAGACTGGGAATTGTTACAGGTCATATAGAGTGTCGCGGCGCCGATGTCATCGCCACGCTATGCCGGTATCGGGGCCGGCGCTTGGGAAGCGGCAACGCGGGGCAGCATTGCCATCAGCGTGCCGGTCATCGTGGCGATCAACGTGACCTTGCCCTCGTGCTCGGCAAACGCCCTGGCCTCGCAAAAGGTCAGCGTGCGGCCGGGCTTGACCACCTCTGCCTTGAAGACGAAACGCTCGCCCCGTGCCGGCGCGAGCAGCGTAGTCTTGAACTCGACGGTGAGGATATCGGCCTCGCGCGGCATCAGGGTGAAGGCGGCGACACCACAGGCATTGTCGAGGCCTGCGGTAATGATGCCGGCGTGGACAAAGCCGTTCTGCTGTGTGAGGGCCGGCGAATGCAGCATGGCTAATTCAGCCTCGCCCGGCGCAAGGCGGACGATCACGATACCGAGCGTGTGCATCGCCGGCTGGCCGTCGAACATGGCGATGGCAGCCGCGCGATAGCCCGGGTTCTTCGGCTCATATGCAGCCATGGCTCAGGCCTCCGCCTTCTCGGCGAGGTGCCTCAAGGCCACCTCGCGGATGGCATCCGTGAACGGCACCGATTTGCGCTGGCTCCGGTCCATGTGCACGCCCGTGATCTCGCAGAACGCGGCGATCTCGCCGGTCTCGGCATTGGTCATGTCGTGCCGGAAGCGGATCGATTTGTCGCGGATCTCAAGCAGATGGCTGCGGATCTCGACGATGTCGCCGGCGCGCAGCTCGCGCTTATAGGTGATGTTCTGCTGCACGGCGGCCATGCCGCGGCCGGAGCCGCGCAGATAGCTCGGCGTCAGCCCGAGGCGGGCGAACAGATTCCAGTTGGCCTCGTCGAATTTGCCGACATACCACATGATGTTCATATGGCCGACGTGATCGCACTGCCATGGATAGACCGTGCCGCGATAGGTCGCCTCCTGCTCCATCGCAATTCTCCCTGGCCTTTTCTGCCTTTGATTGTCGATACGGTAGCGTATCAACCTCCTCCCGCGTTAGCAATACGGCACCGTATCAAGAATCGGCGAGGCTGCCTGCATGAGTGACGGCAAAGGCGATGTCTGGGTCGAGGCAGGGCTCACCGAGCTCGCCCGATCGGGAGTCGAGGGGGTTCGGGTCGAGGTGCTCGCCAAGAATCTGGGCGTCACCAAGGGCGGCTTCTACCGCCGCTTCGCCGACCGTGCCGCACTGCTCGGTGCCATGCTGGAACGCTGGCGCGAGGGGCGCTCAACGGCGATCGCGCAGCAAACGAGTCTCGATGGCCAAGAGCCCCGTGAACGGCTGCGGGCGGTGATCCAGCTCTATTCGGAGCGGCTCAATCCGGACGGGATGGCAATCGAGCTTGCGATCCGGCAATGGGCTCGCTCGGACGAGGGCGCCGCGGCAGCGGTGGCGAACGTGGACGCCGCGCGGCTGAAGCACGTCGCCGAACTCTATCGCGCGACCGGCCTCGATACCGATGCAGCCGAAGCGCAGGCCTTCCTGTTCTACTGCTTCATCTTCGGCCAGAGCCTGCTGTTCGTCGAGCGCGGCCCGCGCAAGCGATCGCAGCTCGTGGCAAAATCGGCCGAGAAGCTCCTGGATTAAAGCAAGAGGCCGGAGCTTGGCTCCGGCCTCTGCGTCGTCTTGAAGCGTCAGGCGGCGCCCTTCAGCTTCTTGTTGCATTCGCTGTAATAGCCGCCGCCCTTCTCGATCCACTTCATGCCGCCATTGCCGTTGGTGGCCTTGTTGGCGTTGTACTGGTCGACGCAGGTGTGCAGGCGCCCCTTGCCGGGGGTCTCCTTGGCGTATTTCGGATCGACCGCGTTCGGATAGATCGCGGGGCCGGCCGGCAGGGTCGGGGCAGCAGCCGGGGCGGCCTCCTTCTTCGCCTGCTTCGGCTCGGCGGGAGCGGCGGGCGCAGCAGGAGCGGCCGCGGTCGGCGCAGCCGCTGGCGTCGCGTCCGCGCCGCACTGGGCCTTGCGGAAGTCATTCCACTTCGTGGTGCCGAGCGACCCGTCCTTCTTGGCGGCCTGGTATTTCGCGCTGCACTCCTGCGAGGTCAGCGCCTGCGCCGGCGCACTTGCCACCAGCGCGGCAAAGCCCGACAGCGCAACTGCACATAGCAACTTTGATTGAATGGTCATCCTTGGTCTCCTCCTTGATCTTCCCCCGAGGGAAGTGAACCGAGGATTGCTATCCTAGCGTGCCGCCCGCCCGCGACAAGGAAGCGATGGCTGCTGCCGCCAAAATATAGTGATCCTCCACGTTCCAATTATTCATGTCGCGTTCAGCAACGCCAGCCGACTTTCGCGCCCTTCGCAATTCCCGCAAGAAGAGTGCAGCACCATGACCCTCACATCTCGCCTCGCCGTCGTCGCTCTCGCCTCCCTGCTCGCCACCGGCACCGCCTTCGCGCAGACCGCCGCGCCGGCAGCAAAGACCGACACCAAAACCACAACCGCCGCCCCCATGGACAAGAAGGCACCGAAGGAGCACTCGGCCGAGTCGCTCGAATGCTCCAAGCAGGCCGACGCCAAGGGCCTGCACGGCAAGGAGCGCAAGAAATTCCGCTCCGAATGCATCAAGACCGCCAAGGCCGGCATGGCCGCGCCGGCTGCGGAGAAGAAGTAAATCCTTCCCCCCCTGCTCGCGGCTTCGGCGAGAGGCGCGCGCATTGCGGTATGACGTGGCCGCAATTGTGCGCCTCTTGTTGATTTGCGATAAGGTGGTGTGAAGCAAATCACCGCCTCCCTGCCGTTCGAATGGCCGAGCCGTGCCAAGATGTTGAGCACGGTGGAAACGCTCGTCATTGGCACCGCCGGGGGCCTCGTGTTTCTGCTCGCGGGCCTTCCGGGGGGATTGATCTCGGGCTCCATGATCGCGGTAGGGATCGCCGCGATCGCCGGTCGCCAGCTGACGCTGCCGCCGATCCTGACCCAGACGGTGCTGGTGCTGCTCGGCATTTCGTTAGGATCAGTCGTCTCTCGCCACCTGCTTCAACAGGTCAGTGCCTATCCGCTCACCATCGGGCTGCTCGCGCTCGCGACCTTCTGCTCGACCTTCGGCTCCAGTTATTATCTCCAGCGCATTCACGGCTGGGACCGCACCTCGGCCTTCCTCGCCGGCAGCCCCGGCGCGATGTCGCAGATCACGATTTTGGCGGTCGAGCGCGGCGCCGACCTGCCGGGCATCGCGGTGGTGCAGACCATGCGCGTCATCATCCTCACCGCGGCCCTGCCGATGGTGCTGGCGTTCGCCGGCGTCGCGCCCTCCGTCGCGCCATCGCTGACGACGACGATCGCCTCGCCGCTCGACCTCGTCGAGCTGGTCGCGGCCTCGCTGGCCGCGGCACTCCTCCTGCGGCTGATCAGGTTTCCGGCGAGCTGGATGTTCGGTGCGATGATCGGCTCAAGCGTGCTGCATGGCGCCGGTTGGGTCGAGGGCGGCCTGCCGGACTGGGTACGCGGCGTGGCGCTGGTCGGCATCGGCGCCCTGATCGGCAGCCGCTTCGCGCGGATGAGGATCAAGACGCTCGCCGGCCACATCAACGCGGCACTGGGCTCGTTTGCCATCGCCATCGCCGTTTCCGCGATCTTCGTCGGCATCGTGGCGCTCACCACGCAGGTGAAATTCTCCGACGTCGTGGTCGCCTACGCACCGGGCGCGATGGACGCCATGCTGGCGCTGGCCCTGACGCTGCACATCGATCCGATCTTCGTCGGCGCACATCACCTCTCGCGCTTCGTCTTCGTGACGATCGCGACGCCGGGCATTGTGCACCTGTTCGGCCGGACGCAGGACGATGTGGATGATTGAGCCTCAGCGCTTCACCGTCGCAACGAATCCCCACGCGGCGATCGCAGCCATCAAGAGCGAGATCAGCACGTTGTAGCCGGCAAGCGAGAGGCCGAGGAAGCGCCACTGCACCTCGTCGCAGCGGACCACCTTCACGGTGTCGAGCCGCGACAGCAGGTCGGTGGCGCTGCCGAGATTGACGACGGGACCGGAGCAGTCGGTCGGTCCCTTCCAAAAGCCCCATTCGACGCCGGAATGATAGGTGCCGAGCCCGGCATTGGCGATGCTCGCGAGCGCAAGGATCGCCAGGCCCGCGAGCAGCAGCGGTCTCGGCGCACCGCCCCGCGCCGCGAGTGCGATGAGCAGGCCGAGCGGGATCACGAGGTAATAGGCGTAGCGCTGCTCCAGGCAGAGCGGACAGGGCACAATCCCGAGCACCAGCTGGAAGAACCAGGCGCCCGCGATGGTCGCGGCTGCCGTCAGCGCGACCGCGAGCGAAGCGGCCAGCGCAGGGGTCGTGGCCGCCGGTTTGAACGCAGGTATTGCGGCACTCTGGGTTGTCACGGCAGCCTCCTTTCGATGGGTCGCTTTCCAAGGCTGTAACCCCGGCTCATGCGGCTGTCGAGAACGGCCCGGATCACTTTGGCGCGGGTTGACCCCGCTTGGTCCATGGCTATAGTCCGCCGGCTTCGCGACGCCCGCCTAGGGCCGACCGAGGGCCCCTGTGGCGGAACTGGTAGACGCGCTCGACTCAAAATCGAGTTCCGCAAGGAGTGCTGGTTCGATTCCGGCCAGGGGCACCAACTAGGCTGTTCAAGCCCGTTCTAAATCGTCCGCAACCATCCGCAGTACTCCAAACCTGGCGTTGCTCGGTACGCGTCAGGCCCGACTTCCGGCTCGATCTTCAGATGGCCGAGATGTCCAGCTTCGAGCCATCGGTCAGACGCGACAGCCGGAACGGTGCGGGATCGACGCAAGGAGTGTCGTTGACGAGAAGCTGTGCGGCCAGATAGCCGAGGCCCGGGCCCAAACCGAAGCCGTGACCCGAGCAGCCCGCTGCGAGGACGAGGCCTTCCACCCGGTCCACCTTCGACACGACAGGCACTGCATCCGGCGTGCAATCGACGAAACCGCCCCAAGCGCTACCGATCTTTATTTCGCCGAGTTGGGGGAAGGTTTTCCGGACACTCGCCACCACTTGGCTCACCAGCCATTTCAAGGGCGGAGGATCCAGCACGCGATTCTGTTCGAAGATCCGATCGTCGTTGGTCAGCAGCGCCGTCATTGAATCCGGCCCCGAAACGAACGATTGGCCGACGCCAATCCTGACGTTCTTCAGGCGACGCAAGAACTGCGGCATGAATTCCCGGCTGTACCGGATAGCCTGGGGCGTGATTTCGAGGTTCGCCTTGCCGCTGATCGCAAGCGTATAGCTGCCGTCCAGTCGACGCGTGATCGTGCAGTAGGGTGTGGAGACCGCCTCGCCTATGTTGGTTGTCGGGGTGGAACGCAGCGCGGTCTGACGGATGCTCGCTTGGGGAAAACTGATCCCGAGCGGCCGAAGGAAGCGCGAGGACCAGGCGCCGGCGGCGCAAAGCACCGCGCTGGTTCTGATATAGCCCTTCTCCGTGTGCACGCCTGCAATCTTGCCATTGGCCAAGTCGAGCGCCCGCGCGGCGCATCCCTGGTGGATCGTGGCGCCCAGAATTCTGGCCCCTTCGGCGATAGCCGGCGCGGCGAGCGCAGGTTCGGCCTTGCCGTCCCGAGCCGAATAGGTCCCGCCGACCCATTTGTCGCGCGCTTCGGGGACGCGCTCGGCCACCTCCGCCCGGCTCAGCACGCGGGTGTCGACGTCGTACTCCCTGGCGACCTCGCGCCACCTTTCCCAGCCGGCGAGCACAGCCTCGTCGTGGGTCGCATAGACGAGTCCGCAGCGCCGAAATCCGAGGTCCCGATTGATATCGCGCGTGAGCTCGTCCCACAGCCGCATAGAGATCACCGAGAGTGGCAGTTCGCGGCGATCGCGGTTCTGCTGCCGGCACCAACCCCAGTTTCGGCTCGATTGTTCACAGGCGACGTGACCCTTCTCGAGGAGCGCCACAGAGAGGCCGCGCTTCGCCAGGTAATAGGCGGCCGTAGCGCCGAGGATACCGCCGCCGACTATAACGACATCGGCCTCGGCCGGGAGACGCTCATCGCTGTGAATGCGCTCGACATGGGGCGACATGTTCCAACGAACCTCGGCTGCCAAGAACGCGGAAGCAAAATTCCGATCAACCCTTCATCGCATCAGGCGCCCGATAGAATGTGCTGAAATCATCTAGGACTTCGCAAGATGTTCGGGTTTTTGAGCGCTTGAGCGATACGAGCTGCTCAAGCGCGATCGTCCCAGTTCGGCGCAACGGCGGCGCGACCTGCTTGTCCACGGAGACTGGACCGCTTTTCGATGCCCCAGCAAAATGGACCCAGACCGTCGCGATTGGCTCGGCGACACCGGGACGAGTGATGTCCTGAACCACGAGCGTCGATCAGGTACCAGCGCGGCGGCAAAGCCCATTTCGGCGCCCGAAGTCATCTTCCGCACTGTCTCGATCGTCTTCCAGACGCCGACATAGCCGGGTTTCATCACAAAGCTGTCGCCGGCGCGGAAAATGCGAGGCTCCTTGCCTTCCTCGGTCAGCTCCACCACGCCGGAAAGGATGTGGCAGTACTCGAAGGTCTCGCCCTTGATCGAGCGGTTCTTGCCAGGCGTGGCTTCCCAGACTCCGGTCTTCACCGAGTCGGCGCGGGAGGAGTCCTGCTCCCAGCTCCTGAGGTCATCGAGGCCGGACCGGCGAAGGCCGGTCGACGGCGTCAAGCGTTTGCTCCGATCGCAGGCAGACGGTCTAGCCTTCGAGGTCGTGAGCGGTGCCGGCATCCATGGATGTGCCGGGTTCGAGCAGCACGACCTCGCAGACGTCGTCCAGCGCGACAGGGCAATGCTCTACCCCATGCGGGACCACGATGAACTCGCCTTGCTCGATGATCTCGTCCCGATCACGAAACTTCATCAGCAGGCGGCCTTTGTGCACCAGGAAGAGTTCGTCACCGCTCCTGTGAAAGCGCCAGGCGAACTCGCCCGCGAACTTGGCGAGCTTGATCTGCATGTCGTTAATCTGACCCGCGATCTTCGGAGACCAAGTCTCCTTGAGCTGCCCGAACGAGCTGGCCAGGTTCTTCTTGTGGAGCGGCGAGAGATGCCGGTTCAGAGCGGCCACGTCACGGATGATGGCCCCAAGCTGGCGAGCGACGTCCTTGTCGTCGGCCGGATACTTGCCGTCCAACGCGGCCGTGCCGATAGTGAAGCCGGCGGCTCCTGCGTCCTTCAGGATGGCGATCCGCTCAGGCGTATCAATCGAGCCGGCCACGTAGACGGGCTTGGGCACCGCCGCGCACACCGCCTTGATGAGGGCCGGGACGTCTTCCTTGGAGCGATAGGCGAGCAGGTCGAGGCCATACACGCCCTCCCGCACGGCGAGCGCCTGGGCGCTCTCAACGATCTCCTCGATGCTCCCTTCGAGCACGCTCGGATGACCGGTGATGCGACCCGGGAAGGGGCAGTATTGAATGCCGGTGCCAGCAAGGATCGGCAACACGTCGTCAACATGTGTGCCGCCGAGCAAGACGTCGACGCCGATTTCAACCGCCGCTTTCGCCGAAACGATCTCACTTTGCCGGTCGAGTGAGACGACTTCGAGATAGGAGGTGGCGCCGTCTGCCTTGATGACCCGGTTGAGAACTTTGAGTCGATCAATCGGCAGGCCGATGTCCTTGAAACCGATGTGGCGAACGCCAAGCCTCAGGGCGGTCTTGAGTTGTTCAGAGGCGTCCCCGACGGTGCGATCGTTGCGCGTGAGCATGAAGATAAAGCGAAGGCCCATTAGACTACCCCTTCTTTGGTCTTAATTTGCGCGGCGACGAGCCTTCGCGCGTAAGCCAGCGCGGTCTCGAGACTGCCGGTGTCGGCGATGCCTCGGCCCGCAATGTCGAATGCCGTGCCGTGATCAGGGCTTGTACGGACGAACGGCAGGCCGAGCGTGATGTTCACACCCTTTTCGAGGCCGAGATATTTCACCGGAATCAGGCCCTGATCGTGATATTGGGCCACGACCACATCGAAGCGGCCCTTGCGGGCCTGCATGTAGACAGTGTCCCCGGGCCAGGGGCCACTGGCGTCGATGCCCTCGGCGCGGGCCGCTTCGATCGCAGGCCGGATGATCTGGATTTCTTCGTCGCCGAAGAGACCACCTTCGCCGGCATGGGGGTTGAGCCCTGCCACTGCAATGCGCGGCGCCGCGATCCCGAGGGCCTTGCCGCCCTCATTTGCGAGCCGGATCGCCGACATCTGGGCATCGAAATCCGCTTGGTCGATGGCTTTGCGCAGCGACATGTGGATGGTGACGAGAACCGTGCGGATATCATCGTTGGCCAGCATCATCGCAACGCGCTCCGCACCACCATAGTCGGCGAGGATTTCGGTGTGCCCGGGATAGCGAATGCCCGCGCTTGCCATCGCTTCCTTGTTGATCGGTGCGGTGACGATGCCGCTGACCTTGCCGGCCTTGGCTGCCGCGACGGCGGCGACGATGGCATCGAAGGAAGCTTGGCCGGACATGGCGCTGACGCTCCCGAGCGGAGGCGGCGCGATGATTTGCGTCGCCTCGACAACTTCGATGGACCGCGGCTCAGAGCGCGCCTCTTCAGGTCGGGCGATACGCCTGACCGTCAGCTCGAGACCCAGACGATGGACGATATTCTCCATCACGACGTAGCTGCCGAATACGACCGTGCCTTCGCCGGCTTTGGCCAATGTCTTCGCCACGATCTCCGGGCCGATGCCGGAGGCATCGCCCATTGTGACGGCGAGGGGAGCGGATTGGGTCATGATACAACCAGTTCTGATACCGAGGTGCCAAGGCGGAGCCGCGTGATCGCACGACGCAGCGTATCGTCGTCGCCAAAGCCGCCTGCCTTCATGGCGATCAGCAGCTCTCGTCCATCTCCGAGGGACGTGCGGCCAAGCGGAAAGCCTGGCTCGAGCTCTTGCAGGATCTCGAACTCATAAATGTCCAGGCCGTCCAGAATCGCCTCCATGGTGTCCCCGCCTGTGGCGATCACCATATCGAAACGCTCGTCGGCCAGCCGTCGAGCCGCATTTTGAGCAATGTCGCGCAGGACGGATCCGGGATCATTCATCCGTTCGATCGGAGCCTGCAGCAGAGCGATTCCAGGCTCCATTGCGATGCAGTCGGCCTGACGATGGTTGCGCGGATTGGCGCTGCCGATCGCAACAAGAATGTCGCCACTAACCGCGGCGGTCACGTCCGACGCAACCGCAAGCGGCGCAAGACGCTTCGCCAGGGCAAGGGCCATGCCCGGAGAGCCCACCCATAGGATCGACTCCGGATCCGGCAGGGCCGCAACTTGTTTGTCGAGATCGGCCTGTGTCGCAGCATCAAGGATGACGACGCTTCCGATGGAGGCCGGAACGAGCTCAGCCAGCCGAGAATGTCGCGCCGGATGGACGGGGTCGCGACCGTATTCGGTCTCCGTTACAGGAATGCCGTCCACAAGCTGAACGCCGTCGACGGTTGTACGCCCAGCGCCAGGGAACGCAGGTGCAAAGACCAGCATCTTGCGGCCGCTTACGGTGAAGGCCGCTTCCATCTCGGCCGTCACGTGCCCGCGAAGAGTCGAGTCGACGGTCTTGTAGAGGACAACCCGCGAAGCGAGTTGCTCGGCAAGTTCTGACTGCCGCCGCGCCGCTTGCGAAACCGGCACTGATCTAGATCCGCTATCAACGGCGACAATCGTGGCCTCCTGGTGCGGCAGCCGGCGTCGGCCGACAACGGCTCGCAAACCGCGCTCGACGAACGGACCGGCCCCATCGGCGGCGCTGGTCAGGTCGTCGGCTAGGATACCGATTGTGTATTCGCCATTGGTTCGCATGGATCAATTATGCTAAGCAAATTCAACATAAAAAGCGATATTTTTTGCGCTACATTGGTGATATGAGATCACCAATGAGGCGATCAGAAATACCTTCATTGGACGACTTGCGTGCGTTCGAGACCGCTGCGCGGCTGGGGTCGGTTCGGCTTGCCGCGAACAGCCTTGCCTTGACCCATGGGGCTGTGAGTCGCCGTATCACCAAACTGTCGGAAGACCTTGGCTTCAAACTCTTCGAAAAAAGCGGACGTGGCTTGAGTCTCACTGCCTCTGGAGAAGTGCTCAACCTCACACTCGGCCGTTTCTTCACCGAGCTGGCGACAACCGTTGAGAGCTTGCGTGCTGCCAACGCACAGCAGAACTCCCTCGTTCTCTCATGCGAGCCTTCAGTCGCTATGCGCTGGCTTATTCCACGGCTTGCAAGCTTTCAGGCCGTCCATCCCGACATCGCTCTACATCTGTCAGTCGCCGGCGGCCCCGTCGAGTTTCGCCGCGATCGGATCGATCTGGCTATACGTCGGCTCGACTTTGCGCTCCCAGAGGCGTGGCACGTCCGGCGCCTTTTTCCTGAAAGGGTAGGACCGGTCATGAGCCCTCAGCTCGCAGCGGTGTTTGCCTCAGGAAACTACATCGCCCTAGGTTCGAAGACTCGGGCGGACGCTTGGTCGCGATGGCTTTCCACCCACCCGTCGGTGCGGCGCCCCGCGGAGATACGCTTCTACGATCACCACTTCCTCATCGTCGAAGCAGCATTGGCGGGATTGGGCGTTGCCCTCAGCCCGCGGGTCCTTGCAACGGACGACGTAGATAGAGGGCGGCTCATCGCGCCTGCCGGTTTCGATCCGGACGAAAGCCACTATGGCCTCATCTGGGCGGGAGAAACTGAACTGTCTGGGAAAGCGAACTATCTTGCTTCATGGCTGCAGGAACAGTGCAATCTGATCTAATGATTCAACTTCGCGCTCCTCAAGGGCTCGGCGCTATCAGGCGTTGAACCCGACTTGAGAAGGTGTTCTGCGATTCGACGCGTGTGCGATCACCGCCGGAAACACTTTCGCGTCAGCGGAAGCCGATTCGCTTTCCGAGATGAATTTCATCGATAGAATCCGAGAACGGCCTTGGTCTCGAGATATTCTTCCATGCCCTCGCGGCCGTATTCCCTGCCGTTTCCGGAACGCTTGTATCCGCCAAAAGGTGCGTTCGGGTCCCAGTCGGGATAGTTGAGATGAACCTGACCAGACCGGATCTGCCCGGCGACCGCCTGCATCGTTTCAATATCCGTGCCCTGCACATGCGCGCCGAGGCCGTAGACCGTGTCGTTGGCAATCTCGACCGCCCCGTCGACCGTATCGTAGGGAATGATCGACAGCACCGGGCCGAAGATCTCCTCCTGCGCAATTCTCATGTCGCGATTGACGTTCGAGAAGATGGTCGGCCGCGCATAGAAGCCGACCTGAAGGTCGTTGGGCCGCCCCGGCCCGCCAATGACAAGCTTGGCGCCTTCCTCCAGGCCGATGCCGATCATGGCCTGGATACGCTCGAACTGCGGCGGGTTGGCGATCGGACCATGGGTCGTGCTTTCCGCAAGCGGATCGCCGACCACCAATTCAGAAGCGGCCGCCGCCGCCAGGATCTCGACCTTTGCCATCTGTGAGCGGGACACAAGCATACGCGTCGGTGCGCTGCAGGATTGGCCGAGATTGCGGAAGGCGGCGGCGACACCGAGCGGAACAGCCCGGCTCAAATCCGCATCCGGCAAGATGATGTTCGGTGACTTGCCGCCGAGCTCCTGTGCGACGCGCTTGACGGTGGGCGCCGCTGCTTGCGCGACGAGAACGCCTGCCCGCGTCGAGCCGGTGATCGAGATCATGTCGACTTGCGGATGCGACGCCAGACCGGTCCCCACGACTGGACCTGTCCCGTTGACGAGGTTGAAGACGCCGGGCGGACAGCCGGCATCGTCCATCACCTTGGCGAACAACAGGGCACTCAGCGGCGAAAGTTCGCTCGGCTTCAACACCACCGTGCAGCCAGCTGCCAGCGCCGGAGCGACCTTGGCCGTAATCTGGTAGAGGGGCCAATTCCAGGGGGTGATAAGACCACAGACGCCGATTGCCTCGCGCATAATCGCGGTGCTGCCGCGCGTGGCGATGAACGGATAGGCCGCGAGATTGTCACGCGCGACGCGGATATGTTCGGCAGCGAGCGGCACCTGGGCGCGGCGCGCGTAAGTGATGGCGGCCCCCATCTCGCACGTGATGGCCTGCGCAAACAGCTCCAGCCTATCGAGAAGCAAACCGTGAACCCGGTCGAGCAGCGCCGCCCGCTCGGCAGCCGGCTTACGGGACCAGCCGGTAAAGGCTTTTCTCGCGGCTACGACCGCGCAGTCTACATCCTCGTCATCGCCGAGCGCGATTTCTGCGACCGGCTGCTCGATCGCCGGATTGACGACGATCGCCGTCGCCAACCCTGTCGGCTTCCGCCATTCTCCGTCGATGTAAAATTTGCCGAGGAAGCCGGCTTCCGTCAGGTGTCGAACGGCCGAGGTCATTGGAAGCGATCCTTGATCCGGTAATAGACGCCGACCAGCGGAAGCTGGGCATGCGCAAATCGCCGCCCGATTCTGTTTCAGATCTACCAGCCGCGCATCCGCGGCCACTGAGCTTCGATTGCGTCACTTCCCGCCGAGATGACATTGTAAAGTTCGTGCTGTGACGCCGTCGCGCAGGCATGATTGGGCAGAATCCTGACCTTCGCGCCGATCGGGATATGCGGGAGGGCTGCAGCCGATCTGGACCTTATGGCGAGGATGCCGTGCTCCTGGCTCGCCTGCGCGACGATCAGATTCGGATAGAGTTGGCCGGACAGATCGCAGACGAGACCGTAACCTTGGTCGACCCGCTGCGCCGCGGTGCCGCGATCACGTGACAGTGCCATCCAGCCCGCATCGACCAAAATCCATCCCTTCTCCGGCTTCGTGCCGATGACGGTGGCGAGAACCGAGATCGCGATGTCGTCGGTCGTGCAGACACCGACGCCGTGCATCACCAGATCGAAGAACATGTAGACGCCGGCCCGCATCTCCGTGACGCCGGTCAGGCCTTCGGCGAAATGGGCGGTCGGCGTCGAACCGACACTTACGACCGGGCATTCATGCCCCGCCGCCCGCAATGTCTCCGCGGCCGCCACGGCCACGGCCCTTTCGTTCTCTGCGGCCGCGACGAGGGCATCGGACGAGCAAAGGCTGTAGGATTCGCCGGCATGGGTGAGAATGCCGGCGAGCGTGACGCCGGCCTCGGCCAGGGCCGCCGCGACGGCGATGAGCTTGGGATCGGTGGCGGTCAGCCCGCCGCGATGGCCGTCGCAGTCGATCTCGATGAAGGCGGAGGGCGTCACGCCGGCGGCACGCGCTGCCGTGCCCAACATCGCCGCCTGTTCAGGCGAATCGAGCAGCACCTTAAGGTCAACGCCGGCTTTGCGGAGACGCATCGCCCTTTCAGCGGTGTGCGGTGCCACGCCGACGGCATATGTCACGTCACGGAAACCGTACTGCGCGAAGTACTCAGCCTCCGCCAAGGTGGAGACCGTGATCGGCCCCGGCCCGGAGGGATAGGCGCGCTGGGCAACCTCGATGGATTTCGCGGTTTTCATATGGGGGCGCAGCACGACGCCAGCCGCGGCCATACGAGAGGACAGACGGGCGAGATTGCGATCCAGCCGGTCTTTGTCGAGCAGGAGGGCCGGCGTCGCCAGTGCGCCGACCGTCGCGGTTATCTCGCGTGGCGCGGCGTTCTGGCTATCCGTCCGGCGCATATCGGGGCGTTGCATCTCAAGGTCTCCTAGCCGAACGACTGGTTGGCGACCGCGAACGTGCGCGCCGGCCCGGTCCATGGCATCTGCGTCCCCAAGACCATGGTGGTGGCGTCGCTGACCTTCTGCAGGCCGATGTTTCCAAGCCAGTCACCGAGTTGCGAGGAGGCCGAGGTGTCGATCCGGACGAAAACACTCCCGAGGGGCGCGAGCGCGGCCTCGATCAATGCGCGCGCATCGGTCGGGCTTTCGGCGATCACAGGGCCGATGACATGCCCGCGGCCGAAGAGACGGGAAATGGCGTAGCCGCGGGGTATGCCGTCACGCAGCAGGACATAGCCGCAACCGACCTCGATCAGCCGGTTCAGCATCTCGCGCCTCATCCAGCCGGTGGCCTCGTGATCGAGACCGACTATGGCCTCGAAGTCCGACGGAACCATCGCTCTGACGTTTCCGACCGGCGGCATGTCGCGGCCCTGGCCAGGAACGCCATGATGCTGGTGCAGCATGCCGATGCTGGCGAAGCCGCGGCGTGCGTAAAGCGCAAGGCCTTCGGCGGTCGAATTCAGCGTGACGATTCGTGGTCGTGCCGCCGCGAGCAGCGCGTCCATCAGCCGGGCCCCGTACCCCCGTCCCTGAACGGCTTTCGAGACGATGACCATTCCGGCGGAAGCATGGGTGTCGCCGTAAGGCCACCACAGCGCGGTCCCCACCACAGCACCCGCACTCGTCACCACGAAACCGCGGCCAAGCTGCAGCGCAAATTCCCAATCCTTGAGCAGATACGGCCAAGACATCTCCTGCGAGAGCTTCAAGGCACCTTTCAGATGCGCTCTCGCGAAAGGGACTAGGGCCACGTCTTCAATCTCGCGTTCTCCGGCTTGGGTAGCTTCGGTTGCCATGATGCGTCGACGTCTCATGCTTGGGTTAGCGGACTAATCGTCAGTGCCTGACACGGCGAGGTCCATCTGACGATGTTCCCGCGAATTGCAGCGTATCTTGGCTGCGACAGCATTACGCGATCAGACTGACGCAGAGTTCGGCAGGGAATTGCATTGATGATACGGTAGAAGGGACGATGTGCTGTCAGTGTCTCGCCACGCCGCAGCGCGATCCCGTTCCGGCATCCCATGGCCCGGAACGATACCGGACATCAACCGCGGATTGCTCCGATAGCGCGCTCGAACGAACGCTGCGACCTCGTCGGGTGACAGCACCGTAAATACAGCCACGGCTGAAACACTCCTCGATCCGGAATCGGCCCTTCAGCAGGTTGCACCCTGCATGATGTCCGCAATGTAGTTCTTTACAGCTTGTGTATCCGGGGGAAGGACTTTGACTCGCCTCGGCAACCCTTCTAGTCCATCGAACCGTAGCGGACGATCTGGCTGCCGGCCTAACGCTTCCTTGATCGTCGTAGCGAATTTGATTGGCTGTGCAGTTTCGAGCACAAGCATCGGCGCCTCGGGGCTCGCATGCATGCGCCCGACCGTCACACCATCCGCAGTGTGAGGATCGATCATTGTGTGGTAGCGATCCCACGTGTCACGGATCGTCGCCAGTCGATCGGCATGGGTGCTCCTGCCGCTGCGGAATCCAAAACGCGCCGCCGCCGTTACGAAGCTGGGATCACCGCTGAGGTCAAACGAACCGCATTCCCGAAGTTGGTTCTCAAACAGCGATTTCGTCCGACGGGCGTCGCGACCGAGCAAGTCGAACACGAAACGCTCGAGATTTGACGCCTTGGAGATGTCCATGGAAGGACTCGATGTTTCAAGCGTGTCAGCTCGGCTTCTGACGCGATAAATGCCGCTGCGGAAAAACTCGTCGAGCACGTCGTTTTCGTTGGTCGCAAGGACGAGACGGGATATTGGAAGTCCCATCATGCGCGCAACATGACCAGCGCAGATGTTTCCGAAGTTTCCTGAAGGCACGGAAAAGTCAACGCCTGCTGACCTCCCTTCGGAGACTTGAAAATAGCCGGAGAAGTAATAGACGACCTGCGCGACCAGTCGGGCCCAGTTGATCGAATTCACCGCACCTATCTTATATCGTCGTTTGAATTCCAGATCGCTGGACACACATTTGACGATGTCTTGGCAGTCGTCGAACACGCCATCTATGGCGATGTTGTGGATGTTGTCGTCCTGCAGGCTGAACATCTGAGCTTGCTGAAAGGAGCTCATCCGTCCGAGGGGCGACATCATGAAGACCCGCACCCCTTTCTTGCCGCGCATTGCGTATTCCGCAGCGCTCCCGGTGTCGCCACTGGTCGCCCCAAGAATGTTCAATTCGTCGTGCCGCCGTGCCAGTTCGTACTCGAGCAGATTGCCGAGCAACTGCATGGCCACGTCCTTGAACGCCAGCGTAGGACCGTTCGACAATTCCTGGAGGTAAAGCCGCGTCTCCAGCTTTCGAAGCGGAACGATGTTCGAGGTTCCAAAGATCTCGGGCGTGTAGGTCTTTTCGCAGATTGCCTTCAGGTCAGCGGGCGGAATATCGCTGACGTAGAGCGACAGGACCTCGAAGGCCAGGCTGGGATAGGACAAGGCACGCCACGCATCCAATGTAGCGGCGTCCACACGCGGGTAGGTCTCAGGTACGTACAGCCCGCCATCCTCGGCGAGGCCTTCAAGCAATGTTTCGCAGAACTGTCTGCGACCTGAATGTCCGCGCGTGGATACGTAGTGCATCGATGCTCTTCTTTCGAGAGGCGGCAGTGCCGCCAGCTCCATGACCTGAGTTGTACCTTTGGGAATGCCCGATGGAGTTTCCAGCCGTCAGCGGCGGTCGCGCCACAGTGCAAAACGATCCTGCATCCGATATCCCCAGATCATGGCGGGCATGAACCAGGGATCGCCACGATAGAGCGGGATGGAGTCCGGCGGACGGAAGTCAAAGGCGGTGCGCGCCCGTTCGTGGTTTCCGATCAGCTTGTGGGCCGCGTGCATCCCGATCCAAGGCGCCCAGACGACGCCTGAACCGCAGAAGCCAGTGGCATAAACCACACCGTCCTCTTCGAAGATGCGCGGGAGCATGTCGCGATTCATCGCCACATTGCCGAACCAGCTGTGCGAAAGGCGAACATTCTCGAGTTCGGGGAAAAGGTTCACCAACCCCTTGCGCAGCAGGAGCTTTGGAGCCACCGGGTTACCGACACGAGAGCTGTCGCGCCCCCCTAACAGGATACGTTTGCCGTCGGGCGATGGGCGGTAATAGAACCCGACCTGGCGGTTCTCGGTCATCATCATGCGTTTGGGCATCAGCCGCTCCATGACGTCAGGTGCGAGCTCCTCGGTTGCAATGATCCGGCTGCGAACCGGGACCAGCCTGCGGCGCAGGAAGGGAACGGCGCTATCAGTATAGCCATTCGTGCAAACCAGCACCTGACGCGCCTGCACCGAACCGGCCGAGGTCACGATACGGAATCCGGAACCATCTCTCTCGATGGAGATGACGGGCGTATCCGCATGAACCGCGACGCCCGAAGCGAGCGCCACGCGAAGCAGTTCAGCGTGAAACTTCGCCGGTTGTAGCCCTCCGATATCCATCCGGACTGTTCCACCCCGGTAGACATCGGTGCCGATGTAGCTGTGCTGCTCGGCATAAGGTACGGCGTGAGACTCGATCCGCAGCCTCTTCGCTAATACTTCCGCGCTACGCGCCATCGTGTCGTACTGCTCATATCCGAACGCGCCCTTGAACTGCCCGACCAGCTGGAAATCGCAGGCAAGCCCCTCGGTCTTGATGAAATCGTAAAGGAACTCGCGGGCGATCTTGCCTTCCGCCTCGATTGCCAGCGCCTTGTCTGCGCCGAAGCGTCGGGAGATCGCGGCGTAATCCGGCCGTATGCTCGCGCTGGTTATTCCACCGTTGCGCGTCGAGGCTCCCTCGCCCGGACTCATCGCGTCAAAGGCCGCAACCGAGCGTCCCTCGCGCGCCAGCACCAGCCCGGCCGAAAGAGAGGCATAGCCAGCGCCCACGATCAGCACGTCAAGTTTCTTGGGAAGAGTCTGTTGAGGCAGCGACCTAAGTGGTGCGGCTTCCCACCAATAGGGCGTGTCCTTCTCTGCGGCTCTGGGCTCATGCATGTCGCTGACTTCTCGTGTGTTAAAAGTGGCCTTGGATTACTGACAAGACGGATTCTGATCAGCCAACGCGATGCTTGCGACGTCTACGCTATCAAGAGGTTCTGCTGGATAGCCTTCAACGCTGTCCGCTGCCTGCCACCTGGGCTCAAGCCGTCAAATGTGGTCATCTCTAACGTCAAGCGCATCGCGCAGCCCGTCGCCGATGAAGTTGAAGCTGGTCACTGCGATCGTAATCGCAGCGCCTGGAATGATGGCAAGCCAGGGAGCGCTGGCCAGATATTGCTGGGCGCCGTTCAGCAGATTGCCCCAGCTGGGCAGCGGTGGTTGGATGCCGTAACCAAGGAAACTGATATAGGCCTCCAGAAGAATCGCACGGGCGACGGTGAGGCTTGCGGCCACGATGATCGGACCCGTGGCATTGGGCAGAATTTCGCGAAGCATGATGTGCCTGCCGCTCAGACCGACCATGCGCGCGGCCTGGACAAACTCGCGCTCGCGCAGCGAACGGACCTCGGCTTCGACGATCCTGGCAACCTCCATCCAGCTCGTGACAGCAATGATGACAGTGATCATCATCGGGCTGGGCCGGAGCGTCGCGGCCAACGCCAGCACGAGGAAAATCGAGGGGAAGGAAAGAAAGCCATCCACCGTGCGCATCAGCGCGGCTCCGATCCAGCCCCCGCGATAGCCTGCGGTCACGCCGACGAGCGTTCCGATCAGCGTTGACAACAACATCGCGGAGAATCCCACCAGTAGCGAGACACGCCCGGCCATCAAGAGTCGCACGGCCAAGTCTCGCCCCAACGGGTCGGTGCCGAAATAATGATGACCGCTCAAGGGAGGAGCAAAGCGGGCGCGCAGATCTATATAGAGCGAATCGTAAGGCAAGGCGTAGGGGCCCACGACGCACGCCAACACGAGCAGGGCGATCATCGCGAACCCGAGCAGCGCCAGATGGTGTCGCATGAACCGGCGCACCCCGCGGCTGTGCCACCAGCGAATTGGAGGGAGGTGGGCGGAGATATCAGTCATAACGGGGGACTCCTGTTGACGGCACGAACCTGCGTCTTCAGCTGAGACGAATGCGCGGATCGACGAGTGCGACAAGGATGTCTGCGACGAGATTGCCCAGCACGACAAGGATGGCTGAGAATATCAACAGCCCCATGACCATCGGATAGTCACTGTAGCCGAGGCTGTCGAGAAACAGCCGCCCCATTCCCGGCCAGGTAAAGATGGTCTCAGTGACCAACGCGCCGGTCAGAATGCTCGGCAACTGCACCCCAGCCAGGGTGATCATCGGCAACAGCGCATTGCCGACGACATGCTTCAGCAGGATGCGGCGCTCACTTAGGCCCTTGGCACGAGCCGTCTTGACGAAATCCTGGCTCAGCGCATCAAGGGTCGCGGTGCGCATGTAGCGGCTCCAGACCGCGACATGGACCAGCGACAGCACCAAGCTTGGCAAGATCAGGTGATGCAAGTAGTCCAGCACCGATCCGTCGCCGATCGTGTACATGTTCCCTGCAGGCACCCAACCGAGCTTCAACGTGAAGATATAGATGCCGACGAGGCCGAACCAGAAGGTCGGGACCGACAGCGCGACCATGGCGCCAATCGTCGCGCAATAATCGAACAGGGAATAGCGGTGGGTGGCACCGCGGATCCCGATCCAGGAACCAAGGGCGATGGCCAGTGCCGTGGACGTCCCCATCAGCAGCAGCGTAGCGAAGAGGTGACGCCCAATCACCGCCAGCACCGGCGTTCCGTCGCGGAAAGAGTGACCCCAGTCGCCCTGAACCAACCGCCAGGCCCAATCAAAATACTGAATCCACAACGGCCGGTTCAGCCCGAGCTGCTCTGCCAGTCGCTCAATGTCCTTCTGGGTCATGCCGGGATCCAGCCCGAACTGCGCGAGAGGACCGCCCGGCATGAAGTTGAGCACCGTGAAGCCAATGATCGAGACGATCACCAACAGCACGATGCTCTGCGAAAAGCGATTAAGCAGGAACCCGGGCATTCGAGTCTCCATGTTAGCTTGACAGCGCCTAGGCGCCGCCCTGCGCCTATACGGGCCTCGGGCGGCGATACGTCAACTCGCCCAAGACCAAGCCAGCGCGTTCCAGGATTCGGTGCGCGTGTTGACGTTCGGCACGACGCCGGAAATGCCCTTCTTGTTACCCTGGACCGAATTGGTCTGGTACAGCGGCAAGAAGGGCAGGTCGCGGCGAACGAGCTCTTGTACGCGACGGTAGATCGAGCGCCGCGCGTCCGGATCGAAGCTGCGAGCGCCTTGGTCGAGCAAGGCATCGACCTCTGGATTTGAATACTGCGCATTATTCGAACCACGCCCGCCCTTCGCTGCAATCGCACGCGAGTGCAAGCGATTGGTCACGTCCGGGTCGGCGCCGATCAGATACGTGCTGCCGACGATCACGGAATCGAATTGCGATTGCTGCCAGAACTCGCCCCACATCACCGCGGCGGGCAAGTTCGATATCTTCATCTCGACGCCCAACTGAGCAAATGTCTGCTGCAAGAACTGCTGCACCTGCTCGCGAAGCGGATCGCCTGACGTGGTCGAGCTGGCAAAGGACAGACGGACGCCGCTTTTGGCACGAACGCCATCCCGCCCGGGCGCCCAGCCGGCTTGGTCGAGGATCTGGCGCGCGCGGTCCAGATTGTATGCGTGTGCCGGAAGATTGGGGTTATAGTAGGTGGACTGCCTCGGCATGAAGGTCTCCGTCGGAGTCGGCACGCCGTAATAGAGCCCCTGGATGATCGATTCCTTGTCGATGGCTGCGTAGAGCGCCTCACGGACTGCAAGTTCCTTGAACTGTGGACGCTCCAAATTCAGGTAAAAGGACTCGAATGAAGCCTTTGGGACCAGTGTCACCACTCGGTTCGCCAGCGCCTTGGCTTCCTCGTAATGATCAGCTGTGATGTACGGCTGCCCCATCAGGTCCACATCACCGCTCTTGAACTGAGTGTAGAGGACGGTGAGATCGGGAATGTATTTGAAGATCAGCTTCTCGATGTGTGGGCCTTCTCCGAAATATTCGGGGTTAGCCACGAGTTCGAGATGATCGCCTGCAACCCGCTTACCCCATTTGAATGCGCCGGTGCCGACCGGCGCCTGGTTGAAGGCGGCGTTGTTTGGATTGGCCTCCTTCTCGAGGATGTGCTTGGGCACGATGAAGGTTTCGGTCAGGAACGAAAGATAAGGCGCAAAAACCTGTTCCATTCGCCACGAGATCTCCGTGGGCGAGATCACCGTGATGTCGCGCACGAGGGCATGGCCAGCTGTGCGCCAACTCCGGAAGGCGGGATTGGTGATCAGTTCGAGGGTGAATTTCACATCCTCGGCCGTGAAGGGTTTGCCGTCGTGCCAGCGCACACCGTCACGCAGACGGATGCGCCATTTGAGGCCGTCCTCCGAAATGCCGCCGTTCTTCTGGTTCGGTACTTCGACGGCAAGGTTGGGCTCAATCTCACCCTTTGGGTCGATCCGGAAGAGCGCGTCGAAAACCGAGAAATGCACACCATCATCGACTTCAATGTGCGCCATCAGCGGATTGAAGACGGTCGGCTCTTGTCCAAGTCCGACGACGATGCGACCGCTCGGTTTGGCGGGGGCCTTCTGAGCGAAGGCGGGCGTACCCAACAGGCCTGGTGCAGCGAGGCCGGCAGCCCCGGCCACCATCAATCGAAGTGCATTGCGCCGTGAATAGCTCGAGTCAAAATAGGCTTCCGTCATGACCTCTCCTCGTTCTTGGCTGTGTCCCGCCGGTATTCATTGACTCCCGCGAGCGCGCGAGCGCCCCTTGGCTGCCCGCCGGGGATGGCAGCGACGAGCTCGCGCGTGTAGGCGGATTTCGGGTCCAGGAAGATCTGCGACGGCGGTCCGCGTTCGATGATCTGTCCTCGATGCATGACGGCGATCTCATCGCAAATCTGGCTGGCAACGCGCAAATCATGCGTGATGAAGATCATCGAGACGCCGGTCTCCCGCTGAATCTGATCCAGCAGCTTCAGGATTTGGGCCTGGATCGAGACATCAAGCGCGGAGACGGCTTCGTCGGCGATCAGCAGTTGTGGTTTGAACATCAGCGCACGGGCGATGCCGACGCGCTGGCGCTGACCGCCGGAAAATTCGTGCGGATAGCGGTCGAAGGCGCCTGAATCCAGGCCGACATGGGACAGAAGCT
This sequence comes from Bradyrhizobium sp. MI1.4, assembly GCF_055811315.1. Taxonomy (NCBI): domain Bacteria; kingdom Pseudomonadati; phylum Pseudomonadota; class Alphaproteobacteria; order Hyphomicrobiales; family Nitrobacteraceae; genus Bradyrhizobium; species Bradyrhizobium sp. MI1.4. Next base: position 104,829 of record NZ_JBVVPP010000006.1, read on the forward strand.
CCCGCGCCCGCTCACCAGCCTCTCTGTGCGGCACGCCATGCGCGACCGGCCCGACTGTGAGAATTTGCCCGACCGTCGAGCGCGGGTTGAGCGACGCAAAAGGATCCTGGAAGATCATCTGGATTTTTGGCCTTAGCGGCCTAAACTCGGCCTCGGTAAGCCGGGCGACGTCGCGGCCTTCGAAGAAAATCGAGCCACCGTCGCTCTCCATGAGCTTGATCAGCAGCCGCCCGAGCGACGATTTGCCCGAACCGCTTTCTCCGACAACGCCTAGCGTGCGGCCCTGCGTGAGATCGAACGAGACACCATTGACCGCAGGCACGATGCGCTGCGTACGGAAAAGCGCACTGCCGCTACGATAGGTCTTGACCAGACACTCGACCTTCAGGATTGACGCCCTGTCGGCGGCTTCCAAGGGATTGCGGTCCTTGCCGGTCAGGTGCGGCACGGCCGCGATCAGGCGGCGCGTATAGAGGTGACTGGGCGACTTGAGCACCTGCTCGGCACTGCCTTGCTCCACGCAATGACCCTTCTCCATCACCACAACGGAATCGGCAATCTCCGCCACGACTCCAAAGTCATGGGTGATGAACATCACGCTCATTCCCTTGCGGCGCTGAATGTCGCGGATCAGTTTGAGGATCTGCGCCTGCGTCGTCACGTCGAGGGCGGTCGTCGGCTCGTCCGCAATCAGGATCGCGGGCTCAAGAGCCAGAGCCATGGCGATCATCACCCGCTGCCGTTGCCCGCCCGAAAGCCGGAATGGATACTGGTGATACATGAGTTGCGGATCGGGAAGGCCGACCTCAACCAACAAGTCTATGGCGCGGCTGCGACGGGATTTCGCGGTCCCAACGTCGTGCGCTGCCATCACTTCCTCGATCTGCGCGCCCACGGTCATCAGCGGATTGAGCGCTGAGAGCGGATCTTGAAAGATCATCGAGACGACGCGGCCGCGAAGGTTGCGGAGCTTATCGGGCGAAATGGCTACGATGTCGGTCCCATTCAGGTCGATCGAACCCGAGGTAACACGTATCGCCTTGGGCAGAAGCCCCATGATCGCATTGGCTGTCACCGACTTGCCCGATCCGGACTCTCCAATGATGCACAGTATCTGACCGCGCTTCAGATCAAAGGAGACGTTCTCGACGGCGTGAGCCCGCTCCATCCCGGCCGGCAGGCTCACGGTCAGGTCGCGCACCGAGAGTGCCACATCTTCCGAAGCTACAGCCTGAGAGGCAGAGGCCATTTGAACAGTCTCCCCTTTCAACGGCGTTGGGTCATTCTGCTGCGGATTGGCTCTTCGGCCATTGTTGCCGCCGCGACGATCGGACAGGTCGAAAATTCGCCGCTCATTTTGCCATTCCCTGTTCGGAGAGTGCGACATGATTCAAAGCTTGGTGCTCGACAGGAAAAAGCTGTCGCTCAAGCCAAAACATCGGACGAGCGGCCAACTCGATCACTGAATCGAAGTTCGTGGAGCTAACAGTCCCATCCAGCTTGATTGCTCTTGTGGAGGTCTGTTCCTGGACAAGGCTCATCCAGCGTCCCTTTAGAACTTCTGCCACTGATCGACATTGACCCGGCATTCGCGAGTTTGACTGCTTCAATCACCCCAGAGTCGCCGAAACGCGCCGTATGGGCAGCAGGAAGTTCTGAAAACGAAGTGCCATCTGGCATTTCAGTCTGCGCCGCGACGAGAGAACTCTCAGGCGGCCTGCCTTGTGCACGGCACGGCTGCACGCGCTCAACGCCTGATGCCCTGGTGCTTTGGCGAATGAGGTGGGCGCGAGCAACGTGTTCTCGCAATAATAGCTTGAACAGTAGTCGGCAAACCGCAGAATATTCCGTCTAATCACAAATTCCCGCAGAGCACCTGCCGCGAATGCTCAGCTACGATAGGTCAAACGCCGGGAGTCCTCGCTTCATGAGTGCGCCGCTCATCCATATTGAATCAAGCCCGTCTCTGCCTCAAGAGGCTGACGTCGTCGTCATTGGCGGCGGCGTGGTGGGCGTGTTCACGGCTTACTATCTCGCCCGCCGCGGCGTTAAGGTCGCCTTGCTAGAGAAGGGGCGTGTCGCCGCCGAGCAGTCCAGTCGCAATTGGGGATGGTGCCGTCAACAGAATCGCGACGCACGCGAGCTACCGATCGCCACCAAGAGTCTCGATCTTTGGGAGAGAGTAGCACAGGAGACCGGGGAAGACACGGGCTTCCGCCGCTGCGGGCTTCTCTATCTGTCGAATGACGAGAATGAGCTGACCGGCTGGGCGAAATGGCGCGATTTTGCAAAGACGGTCGGCGTTACGACACACATGTTGAGCACGAACGAAGCGAGCGAGAGAGGCAAAGCGACGGGCCGCAAATGGAAAGGCGGCGTCTCCTCTCCAACCGACGGAACGGCAGACCCTTCGAAGGCTGTGCCCGTGGTCGCGCGTGCGATGATGACGGCTGGCGGCACGGTGCACCAGCACTGCGCCGCTCGCGGCATAGAGCTCCGTGCCGGCCGGGTGAACGGCGTAGTGACCGAAATGGGCACAATCCGGACCAACACGGTGGTCATGGCAGGAGGGGCCTGGGCCTCTTCGTTCTGCAACCAGCTCGGCATTCGCTTCCCACAGGCGTCCATGCGCCAGTCCATTCTCGCCGTGGCTCCTGGCGCGGCGGGTCTGCCCGACGCCCTGCACACTGCAGTCGTGTCGCTCACGCGGCGTAGCAGCGGCGGGTACACGCTGGCGATAAGCGGGCGCGCGCGAGTCGATCCAACGCCGCAGCAATTCAGGTTCGCCCGCGAATTCGTGCCGATGTTTGCTCGCCGCTGGCGCAGTCTCGCCCCTGGAGCATTCGAGGGCATGCGCCAAGGTCATGAATCCTTGGCGAAGTGGGCGCTCGATGAGACGACCCCGATGGAGCTGAACCGGACACTTAATCCCCGTCCCGACATGCGGCAGATTCGGCTGACACATAAAAGAGCTTGCGAATTGCTGCCTGAACTCCGTCGCGTCGCAATCTCCAATGTCTGGGCCGGCTATATTGACAGCACACCGGATGGCGTTCCCGCCATCGGTGAGGTGGGGGCGATTCCGGGCTTTATCCTTGCGGCCGGGTTCAGCGGACACGGTTTCGGGATTGGTCCCGGCGCAGGGCACCTGATCGCGGACATCATTACTGGTACTGCACCGATCGTCGACCCGCGTCCATACAGGCCGGAGCGGCTGAAAACGGGTGCCTGGGGCAAGGTCGCCGAGTTCTGAAAAGCAATCTCTCCGCCCGGTGGGAAAGGATGCTGGTTGGTGCTATGACAGTGCGTATGACGCTGAAGCCTCAAAGCCTTGACGCCGCTATGGCTCCCATCTCATGGCATTGCCTATGAAGCTCGATAAGATCGACATCAGGATTTTATGCGAACTGCAGAAGAACGGGCGGACTTCCAACGTCGAGCTCGCAGAGCTGATAAACCTTTCCCCGAGCCCGTGCCTGATGCGCGTCAAGAGGCTCCAGACGGAGGGCTTCATCACCGGCTATTCCGCCCAGATCGACGTCTCCAAGCTCGGACAAACTCTGACTGTGTTCGCCGAGATCACGCTCAAAAATCATCGCCAGATCGATTTCGCGCGCTTTCTCACGACCATCGAAAAGATAGATTCGGTCGTCGAATGTCATCTGGTTTCGGGCGGATATGACTACCTGGTGAAGTTTATCACAGCGGGAATCAGCGAATATCAAGCGCTGATGGAACGTCTCGTCGAGATGGATATCGGAATCGACAAATACTTCAGTTTTGTCGTGCTGAAGTCCCCGATCGTGAAATCCCATCTGCCTCTCGAAAGCATATTCAATAGCTGAAGAACAATCCTCCACCCCGGGGAGCATGGGCAGATCGCCGGGCCGGCGCTACGGCTCAGGCTTTTTCTGGCCTCGGAATGACAGGCGCAGTGATTATCCTTTCATCGCCGCGCGGACGTCCCTGTCTTCGAGGGTTTGGTCGAGCGTCATGCGAGTTCGTTCGATGATGCCGTCGATGTCCGCATCCGTGCAGCAGAGCGGGGGCGCAAGACCCAGCACGCCTTGGGCAAAGGCGCGGATGACGAGACCGTTGTCCCATGCGCGGTCGAATATGCGGCGCGCGGCGTCAGCTTCCGCCGGCAGGGGCGTCTTGCGCTCCTTGTCCGTGACGAGCTCGATTGCGGCCAGCATGCCGCGACCACGGACATCGCCGACAAGTGGATGATCGGCAAGCGCGCGAAGGCCTTCCATCAGGCGGTGCCCCGCCTTTCGGCCGTTTGCCAACAAGCCATTTTCGTAAAGATCCAGGCACGCGAGCCCGACCGCTGCACTGACGGGATGCGCGGAATAGGTGTAGCCGTGGCCGACGGCCGTCTTGCCGGCTCCGTCCGCAATCGTGTTGTAGACGCGGTCGGACATGAAAACGGCTCCCATCGGCACATAGCCCGACGTCAGACCCTTTGCGGTGGTCATGAAATCCGGCACGACGTCGTCTTCTTCGCAGGCGAAAAATGGGCCGACACGACCAAAGCCAGTGATGACCTCATCGACTACGAACAAAATATCGTTCTCCTTGCAAACGGCGTGCATGGCTTTCAACCAAGATGGCGGTGGCACGAGGACACCCCCTGATCCCTGAATTGGCTCGACGTAAAAAGCCGCAATGCGATCTGCGCCAAGTTCGGCGATCTTGGCTCGCAGGGCCGCGACCGACGCAGCAATGATAGCCTGAGGATGGGAACCGACAGGATTACGATAGGTATAGTGCGACGGAATTTTGTGCTGCCAGCTATAAGGTACCCCAAAGCCCGCATGAAAGGCGGGGATCGCGGTCAAGCCGGACCCTGCCGTCGACGATCCGTGGTAGCCATGCTCGACGGAAATGAACTGATCCTTCTGCGGCGTACCCTTGGCATGATAATAGTACCGAATAAATCGGATTGTGCTGTCGACGGCATCGGAGCCACCTAGCGTGAAGTAAACATGGTTCAGATCGCCAGGCGCCAATTCGGCCAACCTGGCGGCCAGCCGGATGGCCGGATCGGAGCCCAACCCGAAATAGCCCGTCGCGTAAGGCAGCTCGCGCAACTGCTTCGTGGCAGCTTCAACGATGCTCTCTTGTCCGTACCCGACGTTGACACACCACAGACCAGCAAACCCGTCGAGCAATTGATGTCCCGATGCATCGGTCAGGGTCGCGCCCTTCGCTGATCTTAACACCCGCACACCCAAGGCCTCGTGACCGCGATAGGATGAGACCGGGTGAACCAGATGTGCGCGGTCCAGCTCGATCAGCGAATTGCTCAACATTTCGGCCTCCATATCAACCCGAAACGCAAAGTAGGATATCGACGACAGCAGTTCCTCCCAAGCTGCGCCTGAGCCAAAGGAGTTTTGACTTTCGTTTTTGATCGACGCCGCATCTTATACCGCGGCGGCGTCCGCCGCGTGGCGGTGCTGTTCAACTCGAAAGGTTGCTTGGCGCAACTCTCTGCCAAGGCTTCGAGCCGATACGACACAATCTGCTTCCGGCTCCAGCGAAAGCGGCGCTTTATCTTACGCGATGCTCATTATGATGCTTGTCGTACTGGCACGCGGTGCCGAGAGGATTGGAGGATACCACGACATGACCGAGTTCCGACCGAAATATATCACTTTCGATTGCTACGGCACGCTGACGAATTTCGACATGGCCGGTGCGGCAAGGCGAGTCTACGCCTCCCAGCTTTCTGCCACGACGATGGCAAGTTTCATCAAGGATTTCGCCGCCTATCGCCTGGACGAAGTTCTTGGCGCGTGGAAGCCATACTTCGAGGTCGTGCATAATTCGGTAGAGCGCGCGTGCAAGCGCAACGGTGTCGTATTTCGGCCGGAGGATGCCCAGCGCATCAATGAAGAGATCCACACATGGGGTCCACACCCCGACGTCCCGGCGGGTCTGGCCAAAGTTGCCAGGGAGATTCCGCTGGTCATCCTGTCGAATTCCATGAAGAACCTCATCATGTCGAACGTCGAGAAGCTCGGCGCGCCCTTCCACACGGTCATCACGGCCGAGGAAACCGGCGCCTACAAGCCGCACATGAAAGGCTTTGAATACATGCTGGACAAGCTTGGCTGCGGTCCGGAAGATATCACCCACGTCTCATCCTCCTTCCGCTACGACCTGATGACAGCCTACGACCTGGGCATCAAGAGCAAGGTGTGGGTGAACCGCGGTCATGAGCCCGCGAATCCCTTCTATGAATACAGTGAGGTCGCTGACATCGGCGGGCTCGCCGCCGCAGTCGGCTTGGAGCCCCTTCGAAGAAGTGCGTGAAGGCGTATCCTTTTCGGGCTCTTTCGCGGCACGTAGACCTTCGAAAATTTCAGTAGAGACTGTTGCGTGATGAATAAAGGGGGCGGTTCAACCGCTCCCTTTTTCTGTGTTCGAACTACTCATCCGACAGAATTGTGTTACTTCGCTGTCGAGGCATCATGGTGTTGTCGCGCGGATGCGGTCCGCCGCAAAATCGGAGAACCCTTCGATTCCTCTCCTGAAACCAGGAATCGCCCCCTTATTCCAATCCGCCGACATGAAGCGTTTTGATCTCAAGATATTCATCTATCCCGAGCTGGGATCCTTCGCGCCCCAGCCCGGACTGCTTTACACCGCCGAACGGCGCGACCTCGGTCGAGATCAGGCCGGTGTTCAGGCCCACCATGCCGAATTCCAGCGCCTCGGCAACGCGCCACGAGCGCTTGAGGTTTTCAGTGTAGAAGTAGGCGGCAAGGCCGAAGGGCGTGCCGTTCGCGATCGCGATCGCTTCGTCCTCCGTCTCGAAGCGGAAAAGCGGCGCGACTGGTCCGAACGTCTCTTCTGAGGCCAAGAGCATGTCAGTCGTTGCCTCACCGAGCACGACGGGGCGCGCATACTGCCGACCTTCCGGCATACGTTCGCTCTGCGAGATGATCTTCGCGCCTTTGTCCAGGGCGTCTGTGACGTGCCGCTTGATCTTTTCTATCGCCGCGCCATTGATCATTGGTCCGATTTCGACACCTTCTTCGGTGCCGGCACCGACCTTCATTTTTGCGACCCGGCTGGCGAGCCTTTTCGCAAAGGCACCGTAAACGCCGGATTGCACCAGAATGCGATTGCAGCAAACGCAGGTCTGTCCGCCATTACGAAACTTCGACGCAATCGCGCCCTCGACGGCCCGGTCAACATCGGCATCATCAAAGACGATGAACGGCGCGTTGCCGCCGAGCTCGAGGCTGAGCTTCTTGATGTTGGCGGCGGCGCCTTTCATCAGCAATGCGCCGACGCGAGTCGACCCGGTAAACGAGATCTTGCGGACAGTTTCATTGTCCATCAGTTCCTGGCCGATTTCCGCGGGCATGCCCGTCACGATATTAATCACGCCCGCCGGGATCCCTGCCCGCTGCGCAAGAACGCCGATCGCGAGCGCCGAAAACGGCGTAAATTCAGATGGCTTAATGACCACGGTGCAGCCCGCAGCAAGCGCAGGTGCCACCTTGCGCGTGATCATGGCGTTAGGAAAGTTCCAGGGGGTGATGATCCCGCAGAGGCCTACCGGCTCTTTCAGCACCAGAATGCGGCGATCGGCAGTGGGTGAAGGGATGGTCGATCCGTTGATCCGGCGTGTCTCTTCCGCAAACCATTTTACGAAGGATGCCCCATAGCGGATTTCTCCGAGCGATTCAGCAAGCGGCTTGCCCTGTTCCAGAGTCAACAAGAGCGCCAGATCCTGCTCATGCTGCCGCATCAGCTCATACCAACGCTCCAAAAGTGCCGCGCGTTTTGCATGAGTAGTCTTCTTCCAAGCTTTGAACGCATCAGCCGCAGCGTTGATTGCAGCCGCAGTCTCGTTACGCCCCATATCGGGGATGGTACCAAGGACGTTCTGGCTGGCAGGATCAATGACATTGACAGTGGCTTTCGCGCTCGCATCTCGCCAATTGCCGCCGATCAGCCCTTGCTGGCGAAACAGATCCTTGTCCTTCAATGCAATCATCTACATGTTCCTTTGCCTTCGGGCCCAACTCCGCCATTCCTGCTTGCCAACCGAGCAGGTCTGCACGACGAGAACGCTCTTGGATTTGCGACTGGCGAGCAAAGCCGGCTCATTTGAGCAATAAAGGCCGCACACCGCATTTTTTCATCGAGAATTGCCTGACGGCGCTGAAGCCGGTCAGGCGCGACTTTGAAAGTCGATTGTTCTGCCAAGCCAGATTTCGACCGCTCTGAGCATTGCGCTCAGTCATAAGCGCTGACGTAGATCTTTCGCACGGTCTCGATCGTGCGCCAGACGCCGACAAAGCCCGGTTTCATCACGAAGCTGTCGCCGCCGCGGTAAGTCCTGGTCTCACCACCCTTTTCCTCAATTTCGATGAGACCCGAGATGATGTGGCAGAACTCGTAAGTGGTGCCTTTGATGGAATGGGTCTCGCCGGGCGTTGCTTCCCAGACGCCGGTCAGCACCTTCTCGGCTTTGGAGGCGTCCTGCGCCCAGGTCTTGAAGGATGGATTGCCCGAAATGAGTCGTTCCGGAGCAGGCAAGGTGTTCTTTGGTGCGAAGTCCGGATCGGTATCGATAGTAATCAGAAGTGACATGGCATTATCCCTGGTTAATAGCCGAGTGTTCGATCAACAAGCCCGATCGGATTTTTTCCCGCGCGGTGGCGCCTGATGTTTTCTACGACGGATTGTGCCGCCGTATGCGGTTGCGTCACGGATGCGATGTGCGGCGTTATCATGACCTTCGGATGTGCCCAGAGCGCATGGCCTTCCGGCAGCGGCTCGGGGTCAGTGACATCGAGCATAGCTGCCGCGAGGCGGCCGCTGTCGAGCGCCTCGATGAGTGCGGCCTGATCGAGCTGCGGGCCGCGGCCGACATGCAGCAGTCGCGCTCCCATCGGCAAAAGCGAGAAGAGTTTTGCGTTCAGGAGGCCGCGGGTTTGCTCCGTCAGGGGCAGAAGACAGACGAGAATATCCGTTCCTCTCAGGAAACTGCCCAGCCGATCGTCGCCATGAAAGCAGGTGACGCCCTCGACTACCTTTTTGCTGCGGCTCCATGCGGCAAGGGAAAATCCAAAGGGCTTGAGGCGATCGATTGCCGCTTGCGCCAGCATCCCAACGCCCAGGAAACCCACGCGGCGTTCGGTCGCCTGTGGAGTGACAATATCTTGCCACTCGCCCCTTCTCTGCTGCTCCCGATATGCGAGCATCTCGCGATGGAGCGCCAGCACGCCAAGCACGACGTATTCCTGCATCATGCGTATGATGCCATCCTCGACCATACGCACCAGCATCACATGATCGGGTATGATCTCGGGCACGAACTGGTCGACTCCGGCACCGATCGAAAAGAGCACCTCCAAATTGCGATAACGCGAGACGTCGTCCGGCACGTTCCAGGTCAGCAGATACCGCACCTTTTCCGGGTCGATGCTTTTCCTACCCTGGTAGAATTCCAGATCGGGGAGCTCGCGCGCAAATATCTGGCGGAAAATTGCGCCCCGAGCGGCATCGGAATTGAAAAGAAACCCCATCTAGGGACCCTTCGTGTCACGCGGCGAGATGCTCGATGACTTGTTGGCGCGCAGCGAGCTCGCCGGACATCTACAGCCTAGCGGCAAGCAGAAGCTTTCTCTGCCGAATATCGGTGCGCTATATGCCGAACATTTCGAACACTTGCACCAAAACAGGTGAAACCTGCTGGCTTTCCGTGCAATGCTGCGGCAAACACGTCTGCTGTCGCAACTGGGCAGCAGGTTCATAAAGCACGACAAGCCATAGACGTTGGCATTCCGCGAAGGAATGAACTGAGATGGGACGATCCGTACGCCTGAAGTCCTTCGAATTGGTCGCGCGCGACATTCGAGACGTTGATGTGAAGCTGCTCCACGCGCTCTCGATTGCCGTCGGCTGGCCGCATCGGCCAAAGGACTGGGATTTCCTGCGCCGCGCCGGTCAGGGCATCGTCGCTGTTGACGGCATCGGGCGCGTTTTCGGAAGTGCGATGTGGTTCCCCCACGGACGCGAATTCGCCACCATCGGCCTGGTACTCACATCGCCGCGCACCCAAGCACAAGGTACCGGCCGATGGCTGATGGAACAGGTGTTCGAACGGTGCGAGGATCGGAATCTTGCCCTGAACTCGACCGATGCTGCCTATCATCTTTATCTGTCGCTGGGCTTCACCAAGGAAGCGGTCGTGTATCAGTGGCAGGGAGAGATCGTATCACCCCTTCCACCGACATCAGTTCTGGATGGCGAATTGAGGTCGGCGTCAGCCGAAACTCTCAATGAGATTGCGGCGCTGGATGAGCGCGCGTTCGGCACGAGCCGCCGGGAGCTGCTTGCTCTGCTTTCGGAAGGTGCGTCAATCTGTGTACTGCGCCGCGACGGCAAGACCGTCGGCTACTCCATGAAGCGCGAATTCGGGCGTGGTCACGTGATCGGTCCCATTGTCGCCAGCAATGATTATGACGCGATCCATCTCACGGCCGTGCATCTTAAGGATCTCACCGGCCGTTTCGCCCGCGTCGATACCCGGGAGCAGACGGGCCTGTTTGCTGACTATCTTCAGCAGAGCCGCCTCGCGATCAGCGAGACGGTCACAACCATGTCCAAGGGGCGGCGATTCCTCAACCGAAAGGAAAACGAGCCGTGGGTCTACGGATTGGCCGCTCACGCGTTGAGCTGAGCTGTGAAGCGAATTGTTAGTGGCGCCTGTCCCACGAATATAAATGATAACGACCACTTATTCGGCAACTTCGATTCCGGAGTGTCGGAAAAATTTTCGCGGCGAATTTCGATATTCCGAGCAACAAAACTAAACCGCTGAATGTTGCGACTATTCCCTACGTGGCCGCTCCCTCCCCATTCAAGCTACGGCCCGAAACGGTTTCCGCCCATGCGTTGTTCCGCGATGCCGGCAGCCGCTCAAGTGGCAGAACTCTGGATGCTACCCATGCAGAGGTATTTGATTTCCAGATAGTCCTCGATGCCGTATTTCGAACCCTCACGGCCGTTGCCGCTCTCCTTGACGCCGCCGAACGGTGCAACCTCGGTCGAGATCAGGCCTTCGTTGATACCGACGATGCCGTACTCGAGCGCTTCGGCAACGCGCCAGACCCGTCCGATATCGCGGCCGTAGAAATAGGCCGCAAGTCCGAACTCGGTATCGTTCGCAAGGCGGATCGCTTCCTCTTCAGTCTTGAAGCGGAATACGGGCGCGACCGGGCCAAAAGCTTCCTCCCGGAAGATCAACATGTCCGGCGTGGCGTCCGCCAATACCGTCGGTTCAAAGAACGTGCGGCCAAGCGCATGGCGCTTCCCACCGATGGCGACGCGCGCTCCCTTGGAAACCGCATCGGAAACATGCTCTTCGACTTTCTCCACGGCGGCGATGTCGATCAGCGGACCAATCGCGACGCCGGGCTCGAACCCGTCACCGATCTTGAACGCACTAACCGCCTCAGCCAGACGCGAGACAAACAAATCGTAGATCTTGTCCTGCGCAAGGAAGCGATTGACGCAAACACAGGTCTGGCCGGCATTGCGGTATTTCGAAGCCATCGCGCCCTTGACCGCGGCATCGATGTCCGCATCACCGTCGACGCGCTCTGCGCCATCAGCTTCTTGCCGATTTCGGTCGAACCCGCGAATGTCACCTTGCGTACGATCGGATTGGAGGTCATTTCGCCGCCGATCGCCGACGCCGAACCTGTGATGACGGACAGCACACCTTGAGGGACGCCTGCCCGCTCCGCCAGCAGCGCAAGCGCCAGCGCGGACAGTGGTGTCTGGCTTGCCGGCTTGACGACCATGGTGCAACCCGCCGCCAGGGCCGGGCCCGCCTTGCGCGTGATCATCGCCGCCGGAAAATTCCACGGGGTGATTGCGGCACAAACGCCGATCGGCTGCTTTAGCACGATGATGCGTCGGTCGGCCGTGAACCCCGGGATCGTATCGCCATAGACGCGTTTTGCTTCCTCGCCGAACCACTCGACGAAGCTTGCGGCATAGGCGATCTCGCCCTTGGCTTCAGCGAGCGGCTTGCCCTGCTCCGCCGTCATGATCGCACCGAGATCGTCCTGGTTCGCCATCATCAGATCGAACCAGCGTCGCAGGATCACGGCGCGCTCTTTCGCGGTACGGGCTCGCCACGCCGGTAGCGCAGCGTTGGCGAATTCAATCGCCCGCCGGGTCTCGGCCATCCCCATGTTGGGGACATGTCCGACCACGGCGCCGGTCGAGGGATTATCGACCGTGATGGTGGCGCCGTTATCGGCGGCTACCCACGCACCTGCCACCGGACAGGCATCGCGCAACAGGGTCGGATCTTTGAGCGTGAGTTTCGAAGCCATGATGAAGACAGCCAGGTTGGAATTAACACGTTATGATGCAGTTCGGCATGAAGCATTCAGCGCTAAGTGGAGTCGTGGCCGCTCAGAAACTGCGTCACGACCTCGATCTGTTCGTCAGCGATCAGGGCCGGCGCATGCCCGCAGTCCGCGACGGTGTGAACGCGGACATTGCGATTGCGCCGCATCATGTCCTTGAGGACGCCTTCGGAAAGCAAATCCGATTGCTGCCCGCGTATGACCAGAATGGGGACATCGATCGCATCCCAGTATTTCCAGAGATCGACGCTGTAGTGCCAAGGGTTTCGAAAGGCCTGAGCGATGTTCGCATCGCACAGCGGCTTGAAGCAGCGCCCCTCCACGCTCCAGGCCACGCTATGCGTTGTCAGATGCCGCCAGTGCACATCCTCCAATCGCCCGAAAGGCGCCAGAACCCGCCGGTAGTAGCCTTCGGCCTGTTCGATCGTCTCAAACGATTTGGGCGCCTCGTTGAGATTGGCACCGAGACGAAGCAATCCGGTCCAGGGCAGATAGGGTCCGATGTCGTTGATGACGATGCGACGGATCGGACTGCCCGGAAGGGCAGCCAGCACCATCCCGATCAAGCCGCCCAGCGACGTTCCAACCCAATCGATCTCCGTTGCACCAAGAGCTGCCATCAACACGGTCATGTCGCTGCAATATTGCGGCAAGGCATAGTCGCTGCTGTCGTGCAGCCGTTCGCTTTGTCCGCGGCCCGGCAAGTCCGGGCAGACGACCTGCCGCCCTGCCATTGCGAGAACTGCGGCGAGGTGATCGAAGTCGCGGCCGTTTCTGGTCAACCCATGGACGCAGAGCACCGGCCGCACCGCGGGTGCTGGGCCCCAATCCGTGAATGCGATACGATGGAAGCTGCGCCGGGTCAGCCCGCGCACCGATCCGGTGCGGTCGGGCGCCCTCTGCCGTCCTTCAGGCCAGTCCGTGGGGCGCAACTCGGTGGATTTCAGCCCCATCGGTCTATTCGACAAACCGGTGGGCGTCGGCCGAGGTTTCGAAGATATGCGGCGCGACGTCGCGGCGGGCCAGCGCGTCGCCGAGCTTCAGGCGCATGAATGCGCTGGTGGTGTAGCGCGAGGCATGATCGTAGCAGGTCCGCTCGACCTCGGCGGCCATTGAAAACCATTTCTCCGTCATGTCGGGAGCGATGTAAGACGAATCGTAGTTGACGACTGCGGAAAACCGGCGTCCGACACGATGGAAGAGTTCGAGGATCGACGCCCGGATTACCTCGACGTCGGCATCTCTATGGACCCGATAGCCGTCAAGTCCGAGAAAAAGCGTGTTGCGATCGGCATCGTACGACAGCCGCTCCGCCAGCGGCCGATTGAGCAGCCGGTCGTCGAGCTGCATCAGGGCCTCGCTGAACAGCGAAACATCCATGGATTTCGGCGCGCGGATGATGGGCCGAAAGCCCATGAGCGCGAGAATGTCGCGCTCCATATCGATACCCGGCGCGATCTCGATCAGTTCGAGACCCTCGGGAGTGAGGCGGAACACGCATCGCTCCGTCACATAGAGAACGGGCTGCCTGTTGGTTGCGGCAAGCTGGCCCGAAAACGTGATCTGATCCACCTTGTCGATGAATTTCGAGGACTTGCCTTCGCTGAGGATCTTGAGCTGACCATCCACGACCGACGTCTTGAGCCCACCGGTGGTGAAGGTGCCTGCGAAGATCAGCCGGCGCGCATTCTGGGATATGTTGATGAAGCCGCCGGCGCCGGCCAGACGGCCATTGAACAGGCTGACGTTGACGTCGCCGCGGCCATTGACCTGAGCCATGCCGAGACAGGCCAGATCGAGCCCGCCGCCGTCGTAGAAATCGAACATCTGGTTCTGGTCGATGATCGATTCTGCATTGATCGAAGCACCGAAATCGAGACCGCCTTGCGGAATACCGCCGATGATGCCGGGCTCGGCAGTCAGCGTCACAAAGTCGAACAGCTTTTCTTCGGCGGCAACCGAGGCGACTCCCTCCGGCATGCCGATGCCGAGATTGACCACGCCGCCCATCGGCAATTCCAGGGCGCAGCGGCGCGCAATGATCTTGCGGTTATCCAGCGCCATCGGAACATTGCGATCGGCCGGCGCGCGCAATTCGCCCGAAAATGCTCCGTTGTAACCCGTGGCATAGGTCTGGACATGGTTTTCGGGCTGCGCAACGACGACGCAGTCGATCAAGACGCTCGGAATTTTGACGTGACGCGGATTGAGCGAGCCGGAGGCGGCGATGCGCTCCACCTGCGCGATGACGAATCCCTTGCAGTTCTTGGCGGCCGTTGCCAGCGCCAGATTGTCGAGGGTCAACGCCTCTTTTTCCATCGAGATGTTGCCGTTGTGGTCGGCGGTGGTACCTCTGATGATCGCAACGTTGATGGGAAATGCCTTGTAGAACAGCCATTGTTCGCCGTCGATTTCGATCATCCGCACCAGCTCTTCGGTGGTGCGCGCATTCAGCTTTCCGCCACCATTGGCCGGATCGACGAAGGTGCCGAGCCCGACCTTGGAGAGAAGCCCGGCCTTGCGCCCCGCAATTTCACGAAACAGATGCGATACGCATCCGAGCGGCAAGTTATAGGCCTCGACGTGATTGTCGACCGCCATCCGGGCGAGCTTCGGAACCAGGCCGAAATGTCCGCCGACCAGGCGTTTGATCAGGCCGGGATGCGCCAGGCGGTTGAGGCCGCGATCGGCGCCGTCTCCCGGCGCCGCCGCGAACACCAGCGAAAGGTCCCGCGGCTCTCCGGTCTGCACGAAACGCCGCTCCAGCGCCTTGATGATTTCATCGGGCGTTCCCACGCCGACGAAGCCGGACGAGGCGACGGTGTCACCGGAACGGATGATGGCAACCGCCTCGGCGGCGTCGACGATCTTGTTGCGCATCAGGCTTCACTTCCGGGATTGGCGTCGCGGGCGACCAGCCAGTCGGCAATGCTCTGGCTCAGCTTGCCCTGCGATTTGCTGGAGACGAACAGGCCGACATGGCCGCCGGGCAGCGGAATTTCGGTGTAATCCGTGCTGCCTATCTTCGCTCCGAGCGCGCGCGAGCAGTCCGGCGGAATGATATGGTCATCCAACGCAAAAACATTCAGCACGGGAGCCGTGATAGACTTCAGATCGACCCGACGGCCGGACAGTTCAAAGCTGCCATCGACCAGGCGGTTCTCCTGGTAGAGATCCTTCAGCCACTGCTTCGCCGCTCCGCCAGGATGATGCGGACGGTCCGCGAGCCACTTTTCCATGCGGAGGAAATTCATGAACTTGGCCTCGTCATCGACGACGTCGATGAGATCGACATTGTATTTCGTCAGTGAGCGCATCGGCGTCATCATCGAGAACACCGAGCTCATGAACTCGCCCGGCAGCACGCCGTAAGTATCGACCAGCTTGTCGATGTCATCAGGATCGAGGCTGCGGGTCCAAAGGTTGAGGAAGCCGTGGTGCGCGGCCTTGTCCTTGACATCGGCATGGAAGTCGATTGGGGTAATGGTGATGACGAGATTTTTGACCTTTTCCGGATGCAGAGCGGTGTAGCACGTCGTAAAGACGCCGCCTTCGCAGATGCCGAGCAGCGTGATCTTGTCATGGCCGGTTTCCTGCGCGATGCGGTCGACTGCGGCATCGATGTAGTCATCGACGTAATCATCAATTTTCAGCCATCGCTCGGTTCGGCCCGGCTGGCCCCAGTCGATCAGCCAGAGATCGAGCCCTTTTGAGAGAAGGCTGCGCACCAGCGAGCGGTCAGGCTGTAAATCAGCCATGGTATACCGCCCGATCAGGCCGTAGGCCAAAAGGACGGGCGTCTTCGCCGTCGCTTCCGCCATCGGCTCATAATGGAACAGCTCGACCTTGTCGCGGCGCATCATGAGATGCTTCGGTGTCGTGCCGATGGCGACGTCTTCATCCCGCGTATTGGCGATCAACTGTGTCGCCTTGAACATCTTCTCGGCGTTGGCCGCCATGTCCCGGGCGAAGCGCGAGGTTTGGTTCTCCTGATCGCTCATCGTGCGGCTTCGCTCTTCTGGTCGCGGATCTGGCGGGCGAGCGTACGGACTTCTCGGCGGAGTTCGGTCAATTGCTGCGTCACGTCGTCGAAATCCTTGCGGGTCGGCAGCCCCAACATGGCTGACGCGGCCTCAGCGACATCATCCTGCCGGCTCCGTAACTTCAATCCCGCCTGCAGCAGTTCCTTCTGAGCTTGCAAGAAGCCGTCGGTGCGCTGATTCCGGATCAGTTCCTCGTTGGAGATTTCGCTCCATTTGGCGAACGCCTCGCGCCACTCCGGATGCGGGGAGCCATCGCTACCGGTGGCGGACATCGTCTCGTAAAACCGCTTCGACGCTTCAGGCCATGGAGCGGCAGCAACCGCATTGTAGCTCGCAAGCCGCTGGCGCATCTCGATCCAGGCCCCAAAGGCCAACGCCATTTTCCGGTCGATGTCCCAGACGTCGGCCAGCCGCGGCCCCTGCGCCATCCGCTCGATCGCTGCCGACAGTTCGTTGCCGTCGCCAAAACCACCCGGCTTTTCCGACAGACGCGCCAGCATGAACGGTGCCATCGACCCCGACCACGCCTCGACCATGCGGTTCGAGGATTCGGCCATCGTCTGCCACAGCTTCGCCCATTCGAGGCCGGGATCGGAATCAGCGGAAGCCGATTTGTCGTTCTCGCTCATGCTGCTCACTCTTTGTGCCGCTCAGGCCGCCGCGCGGTTGCCGAACGCCTCGGTGTAGATCGCCAGCGCATCGTCGAAGCTCAATTCCCGCGGATTGTTCACGAGAAGCCGCGTCTGCTTCATCGCATCCTCGGCGAGCTTCTTCAGGTCACCCCTCGCAATGCCGACATCGGCCAGCGAGGCCGGCACGTTGCAATCCCGGCAGATCGCCGCGATCGCATCGACGAACAGCCGTGCC
This sequence comes from Bradyrhizobium sp. MI1.4, assembly GCF_055811315.1. Taxonomy (NCBI): domain Bacteria; kingdom Pseudomonadati; phylum Pseudomonadota; class Alphaproteobacteria; order Hyphomicrobiales; family Nitrobacteraceae; genus Bradyrhizobium; species Bradyrhizobium sp. MI1.4. Next base: position 122,152 of record NZ_JBVVPP010000006.1, read on the forward strand.
CGCTGGCTGACGCTCATTCCTTCCGATTTGGGATCGACGATCGGCGCCAGTTCGGCGTAGAGGCCTTCCGCCTCCGGCAAATTGAACCGCAGCACCTGGGTCAGCACCAAGGCATTCGACAGGCCATGCGGCACGTGGAACAGCGCGCCGATCGGATAGGCCAGCGCGTGCACGGCGGCGACCGGGGAATTGGCGAACGCCATGCCGGCCAGCATCGAACCCAGCAGCATTTGCGACCGCGCTTCGAGATTAGATCCGTCCGCACAGACCGTCCGGACATTCGCCGACAGCAGGGCGAGAGCCTGCCGTGCCAACTGGTCCGACATCGGATTCTTCCGGTGCTTGCTGGTATAGGCTTCGATCGCATGGACCATGGCGTCGATGCCGGTCGCCGCGGTGACATGCGGCGGCAGGCCGAGCGTCAGCTCCGGATCGAGGATCGCCCAGTCCGGGAGCAGGCGGGGCGCAACGACGCCCTTTTTCTCGGTCGTCGGCGTGGTGACGATCGCAATCGGGGTCACCTCCGAGCCCGTTCCGGCCGTTGTCGGCACCAGCAGCAGCGGAAGGCGTTCGCCCTTGGCAAGGCCGACGCCGTAGATATCTTCGAGGCGATCAGGCGTTTTGGCCAGATAGGCCACCAACTTCGCGGTATCGAGCGCGCTGCCGCCGCCGATTGAGGCAACCAGCTCGATGTCCTTGTCACGACACAGTGCGACCGCCCGCTCGATGATATGCGACGGCGGATCCGCCTCCACATCTTCGAATATCGTCAGTTCGCAGCCGCCGGCAACCAGGCCAGCCTCGGCGTTTCTGGTCAGGCCTGCATTGCGTACGCCCTTATCCGTGACCAGCAGAACACGTTTTGCCCCGTATCCAGCGACCAACTCCGCCAGCTTTTTCGATGCGCCTGCCTCGAACAGGATGTTGGGGGGTGCCTGGAAGGTAAACGCTTTCATCTGACATCACTCCTGATCTGATCGGACGTTACTGCCGCAAGCGCCGCGGCGAGCTGTTCGGTCACGGCGTCAATCGGCTGCAAACCGTCGACGACGTTGAGCAGTCCCTGCGACCGGTAGTATTCCGTGACCGGCGCGGTTTGCTCGCGATAAACGCTGAGCCGGGTCTTGAAGACCTCGGGATTATCGTCGCGGCGCACCGGCTCGCCTCGGCTTGCCGCATCGTCGGCGCGCCCTTTGATGCGGTCGAGCAGCGCATCTTCGTCGACCTCGAGCTCAAGCACCGCATCGAGCTTGATGCCCCGGGTGGCGAGTTCCTGATCGAGCGCTTCGGCCTGCGCGACCGTGCGCGGGAAGCCGTCAAGGATAAAGCCGCTTACCGCATCGGAATGGTCGATACGATTAGCGATCACCGATACCACGACGTCGTCGGGCACAAGTTCACCCCGATCCATGATGTGCTTGACGCGCAATCCCGCAGCCGTGCCTTCCGCAACCGCCTGGCGCAGCATGTCGCCGGTCGACAATTGCGGGATCGCAAATCGAGTGACGATCCTCGTCGCCTGCGTGCCCTTACCTGCGCCTGGCGGCCCCAACAGAACCAGTCTCATATCATTGCCCATATCTCGGTTTCAGCTCTTTGCCCGCGCGATGGCCTCGACGATCAGCCGGCGCGCTTCGGCACTGTCGCCCCATCCGATCACCTTCACCCACTTCCCCGGCTCCAGATCCTTGTAGTGTTCAAAGAAGTGCTGGATCTGCTCGATCGCGATCTGCGGCATGTCGGCGATCCCGTTGACGTGTGCGTAGCGCATCGTCAGTTTCGGCATCGGCACGGCGATGATCTTCTCGTCGCCGCCGCCCTCGTCATCCATCTTGAGCACGCCGATCGGCCGCACATTGATTATGGCGCCAGGAGCGATCGGCCGCGAATTGGCCACGAGCACGTCGATCGGATCCCCATCGTCCGAAAGCGTGTGCGGAACGAAGCCGTAATTTCCGGGATAGCGCATCGGCGTATACAGGAAGCGGTCGACGAACAGCGCGCCCGCCGCCTTGTTCATTTCGTATTTGATCGGTTCACCGCCGATCGGAACCTCGATGATGACATTGACGTCCTCCGGGGGATTGTCGCCGATCGAAATCGCGTCGATATTCATTTCCGCGCCGCCTTTTGGCTATGGCGGTTTTTGATGAGATCATCGACCACCGCCGGATCCGCCAGGGTTGAGGTGTCCCCGAGCGCGCCGACTTCGTCCTCGGCGATTTTGCGCAGAATACGACGCATGATCTTTCCAGAGCGGGTCTTGGGCAGGCCCGGCGCAAACTGAATGACATCGGGTGCGGCGATCGGTCCGATCTCCTTGCGGACCCAGGCCACTAGTTCCTTGCGCAACTCTCCGGAGGGCTCCGCATCCGACATCAAGGTGACGTAGGCGTAGATGCCCTGCCCCTTGATGTCGTGCGGAAAACCGACAACAGCGGCTTCGGAAACCTTCTGATGTGCGACGAGCGCGCTTTCGACTTCGGCTGTCCCCATGCGATGACCGGATACGTTGATGACGTCGTCGACGCGGCCGGTGATCCAGTAGTAGCCGTCGGCGTCGCGCCGGCAGCCATCGCCGGTGAAATACTTGCCCGGATAGGTCGCGAAGTAGGTCTGCATGAAGCGCTCGTGGTCGCCGTAGACCGTGCGCATCTGGCCTGGCCAGGAATCGGCAATGACGAGATTGCCTTCGCATGCGCCGGTCAGCACGGCACCACTTGCGTCCACCACTTCCGGCATCACTCCGAAAAACGGCAGGGTTGCCGAACCGGGCTTCAAAGCCGTCGCGCCGGGAAGCGGCGAGATCAAGATGCCGCCTGTCTCGGTCTGCCACCAGGTATCGACGATCGGACAACGTCCATCGCCGACCACGCGGTGATACCAATCCCACGCTTCCGGATTGATCGGCTCGCCCACCGAGCCGAGCAAGCGCAGCGACGCACGGCTGGTCTGTTTGACCGGCTCTTCCCCCGCACCCATCAACGAACGGATCGCGGTCGGCGCGGTGTAGAAGATGTTGACCTTGTGTTTGTCGACGACCTGCCAAAAGCGCGATGTTGAGGGATAGTTCGGGATCCCCTCGAACATCAGCGTGGTCGCGCCGTTGGCCAGCGGCCCATAGACGATGTAGCTGTGGCCGGTGACCCAGCCGACATCGGCGGTGCACCAGTAGATGTCGCCGTCGTGATAGTCGAACACATACTGGTGCGTCATCGACGCAAAAACGAGATAGCCACCCGTGCTGTGAACGACGCCCTTTGGAGCACCGGTTGAACCCGACGTGTAAAGAAGGAATAGCGGATCCTCCGCGTTCATTTCGACCGGCGCGCAGTCGGCCGAGGCCTTTGCCACCTCGTCCGCGTACCAGACGTCGCGGCCGTCGACCCAGTCGATGCCACCGCCGGTGCGCTTGACCACGATCATCGTCTTCACGATGCCGGCCACCTTCTTCAGCGCATCGTCGGCATTGACCTTCAGCGGTACCTTGCGCCCGCCGCGCAGCCCCTCATCGGCGGTGACCAGGACTTTGGACTGGCAGCCCTCGATACGTCCGGCCAGGGCATCCGGCGAGAACCCGCCGAACACGATGGAATGGACCGCCCCGATTCGCGCGCAGGCGAGCATGGCATAGGCGGCTTCCGGAATCATGGGCAGGTAGATCGTGACGGTGTCGCCTTTCTTCACACCGTGACTTTTCAGGACATTCGCGAAACGACAGACCTGATCGTGCAACTCCGCGTAGGTGATGTGCCTGGATTCGGCGGGATCGTCGCCCTCCCAGATGATCGCGACCTGACCGGCACGCCGGGCAAGATGCCGGTCGATGCAGTTCATCGCCACATTCGTGGTGCCGTCCTCGAACCACTTGATCGAGACCTTGCCGGGCGCAAAGGAGGTATTCTTCACCTTCGTGAACGGCTTGATCCAGTCGATCCGCTTGCCATGCTCCGCCCAGAAAGCATCCGGCGTCGACACCGACGAAGCATACATGCTGCTGTATTTCGCAGCGTCAGCATGAGCCCGCCGTGCCCAGCCGGCCGGCACGTCATGGATCAGCGTATCTGACTTTTCCGTGCCCACCTTGGAGCCTCCCCGACGCACTGCGATGCGATTGTCTTGATCGGATGATGCATCGTCCGCGCTCGGAACGCGTGCAGGCAACATCCTGTGATCAGCGATTGATTTCGCTCTGAGGCGACCGGCGCTACTTATTCAGGTCAACAGTCGACGGCTGGTTCATTGCACTTGCAAGCTCGCGAAACTGCGCGTTCATTTTTTCCATCTGCTCCTTGAGATGGCTCTGATAAACTGCACCCATTTCCTGCGGGTCCTTGGCATGCAACAGCCGTTGCGCAAGCTCGAAGCCCGAAGCCACATTTTCCTCGGCGAACGCGACGGCTCTTTCGTTCATCTCCTTCGCCGCCGAATAGGTTGAGCGAACGCTGGAATCGGCCTTCTCTCTCAACTTCTGGGATTCGGTTATGTATTTCGACACAGCCTCTTTCGCCTTGTCCAGCGTGGTCTGCGCCATTTCCCGCATCTTCTCAGCCTGCTCGTTGATCTGCTCACTCATTGCACTCTCCATTGCCGGCGCTTGCGACCACGCCAATTTCAGCTCAGCTCATCAATCGGCCCTCGCCGACGGCTCACACGGTCGGCTCAATAACCTGCTTCAGCTTCTCGCGAAGTTCATCCACGAGCACGCGGGTATTTTCGCTGTAGTCGATCGGCACGACGACGAGGTGCACACCGCCACCTTTGAAAGCGTTTTCGAGCGTCGGAATCAACGAATCCGTGCTTTCGACCCGCGAGCCTTTCGCGCCGTAGCTCTCGGCGTATTTGACGAAATCCGGATTCCCGAACGTGAGGCCAAAGTCCGGGAAACTATCGACCGCCTGTTTCCAGCGGATCATGCCATAGGCCGAATCTTCCAGGATCAGCACGACGAGATTCAATTTAAGGCGAACCGCGGTTTCCATCTCCTGCGAATTCATCATGAAGCCGCCGTCGCCGCAGACCGCGAGCACGCGGCGTTCCGGATGCAGCATCGCCGCCATCATGGCGGATGGCAGCCCGGCGCCCATTGTCGCGAGGGCATTGTCCAGCAGCAGCGTGTTCGCCACATAGGTGCGGTAGTTGCGGGCGAACCAGATCTTGTACATCCCGTTATCCAGCGCGACGACGCCGTCTTCAGGGATGACCTTTCGCACATCGTGCACGATGCGTTGCGGCGTCGGGGGCCAACGGTCCTCGGTCGCGCGATCGCCGATCCGGGCCAGGATACTTTCGCGAAGGCTTAACAGCGCGCCGGCATGATGCAGCCGCCCCTCGAGACGATCGGCCAGCAACTCCAGGCTCGGTCCAACATCGCCGACCACTTCGCACTGCGGAAAGTAGACCCGCTCCACGTTGGCCGGCGTGTAGCTGACGTGGATGACTTGAGGACCTTTGGGGCCCATGATGAAGGGCGGCTTTTCGATGGTGTCGTGACCTATGGCAATAATCAGATCGGCTCGGTCGACCGCTTCATGAACGTAATCGCGCTCGCTGAGTGCAGCCGTCCCCATGTAGAGGTTGCTGCCGCCGGGTACCGTTCCCTTGCCCATTTGTGTGGTGAAGAACGGAATTTTCGTGCGGCGGACGAAGCCGCCGATGCCGGCCGTGCTGCGCGGCCGGGACGCGGCGGCGCCGAGCATGATCAAGGGCCGCTTGGCCTTGAGGATCATGTCGGCAGCGCGATCCAGCGAGGCACGATGGGCGACCGGGATCTCGATCGGATGCGGCGCCACCATCGCGACGTCTTCGGATTCCTCGCCCGCGATGTCCTCGGGCAGTTCCAGAAGAACCGGACCCGGACGCTCTTCCATGGCGATCCGGAAGGCATCGCGAACGATTGTCGGAATGCCGCTTGTGCTGACGATCTGGAGCGACAGCTTGGTCAACGGTTTGAAAGCGCTAACCACATCGACGATCTGGAATTTGGCCTGTCGGCTGCTCATGATGCCCTTCTGGCCCGTGAGCATGATCATGGGCATGGCGCCGAGCAGCGCGTAGGCGGCGCCAGTCGTCAGGTTCAATGCGCCAGGGCCAAGCGTGGTGATGCACACGCCGGGCTTGCCGGTCAGCCGTCCATAAGTCGCGGCCATGAAGGCCGCGCCCTGCTCGTGGCGTGTCAGGATCAGCTTGATCGACGAGTTGCGCAAGCTTTCCACGACATCGAGGTTCTCCTCGCCGGGAACGCCGAAAATTCGGTCGACGCCCTCGTTCTCGAGTGCGGCAACCAACAAATCTGATCCCTTGGCCATCAGCGCGTCTCTCCCATTCGAATTCAATGCTCTCCGGACGCCGTCGCAGGCATGACGGGGCCGTCGTGTTTCAGTTCAGATCCGGCCATCGCCGTCGAGATAGCCTCGCGTCCGCGTATCCGGCATCCAGAGCGACGCGACCAGGGCGACCAGCGCCATCGCCGCGACGTACCAGAAGAACAGGGTTTCGTATCCGGACGATTTCAGCGACAATGCAACATATTCCGCCGTTCCGCCGAACATCGCATTGGCAATCGCGTAGGGAAGTCCGACGCCTAGGGCGCGCACCTCGGGCGGAAACAGTTCGGCCTTCACGACGCCACTGATCGAGGTATAGAAGCACGCAATCACAAGACCGATCATGATCAGGCCAAAAACGGCGTAGACGTTGGTGGTGCTGGACAATGCCATCAATAGCGGCACCGCAGCGAGGGTAGCGCATGCGCTGAACAGGATCATGTTGTTGCGCCGGCCGATCCTGTCCGATAGCGCCCCGAACACCGGTTGCAGCAGCATGAAGGCGATCAGGGCAGCGGTCATGATCGAGCTGACCGTCTTGGCATCCAGCTTCACGCTGTTGACCAGGAATTTCTGCATGTAGGTCGTAAACGTATAGAAAAATAGCGATCCGCCGATCGTGAATGCGAGAACGATCAGCAGCGCGCGCTTATGATGCCAGAGGCCGGAGAGAGAACCTGCCTCCTTGCGGTGCATGGTCTCCGCCGAGGCCGTCTCCTGCAACGAGCGGCGGAGATACAACGCCACAACGGCCGCGACGGCGCCGAACAGGAAAGGCACCCGCCATCCCCATTCCTTCAGCTCGTCGAGCGACAAGGTTTGCTGCAGAACCACGACAACGAGGAGTGCGAGAAGTTGCCCGCCGATGAGCGTGACATACTGGAATGACGAATAGAACCCGCGGTTGCCCTTGCCGGCAATCTCGCTCATATAAGTTGCCGCCGTTCCATATTCCCCGCCGACCGACAGGCCTTGTGCCATGCGCGCAAACAGTAGGAGCGCCGGCGCCGCGGCGCCGATTGTTTGGTACGTGGGGAGCATTCCGATCATCAGCGATCCCGCGCACATCAGCAGCACCGACAGCACCATCGAATTCTTGCGGCCATGCGCATCGGCGATCCAGCCGAACAGCCAGCCACCGAGCGGCCGCATGAAGAACCCTACGGCGAAAATGCCGGCCGTCGCCAGCAACTGGCTGGTCTGGTCGCCAGACGGGAAGAACGCCGCCGCGAAATAGATCGAGGTAAATGCGTAAGCATAGAAGTCGTACCACTCGACCAGATTTCCGGACGACGCAGCCACAATCGCCTTGATACGCGACAGCTTTTGCGCCGTGCTGTCAGCGGGGATTGCCGGGTGCGATGCAGCAACAGCGGTCATTTGCTTACCCTCCCAATCGACGGATGATGCTTTGAGTGAAGTCGCCAGTGGACGCTTTGCCGCCCAGATCGGGCGTGCGAACGCCGTCCTCGCGCAAGACCTGATCAATTGCCGTTCTAAGACGGTTTGCGAGATCAGGCTGATCAATGTGCTCCAGCATCAGCCCGACCGCCAGCAATAAAGCGAGCGGATTGGCGATTCCCTTGCCGGCAATATCCGGTGCCGAGCCGTGCACGGCCTCGAAGATCGCCGCATCCGGACCGATGTTGGCGCCGGGCGCCATGCCGAGGCCGCCGACCAGACCGGCGAGCTGATCCGACAGGATGTCACCGAACAAATTGGTAGTGACGATGACGTCGAACTGCCAGGGATTCATGACGAGCTGCATCGCCGTGGCATCGACGATGCGATCGTCCATCTTGACCCTGCCCTCGTACTTCTTTGCAACCTCGTGACCGACCTCGAGAAAGATGCCGGTCAGCGCCTTCAGCACGTTGGCCTTGTGCACGACGGTCACCTTCTTGCGACCGTTCTTGAGCGCGTAGTCGAATGCGAATTCGATGATCTTGCGCGATCCTTCACGCGTATTGACCCCGGTCGAAATGGCGACCGCGTGCGGATCTTCCCCAATTGGAATATAGTGTTCGAAAGCGACATAGAGCCCGCCGAGGTTCTCGCGCACCAGCACGATATCGATTTCGTCGAATCGTCCTCCGGGAACCATGCTTCGAACCGGCCGCAAATTGGCGTAAAGGCCGAATTCTTCGCGCAGACGAACATTGATCGAGCGGAATCCTCCCCCCACCGGCGTCGTTAGCGGGCCCTTCAGGGCGAGCCGCGTACGTCGGATGCTGTCCAGCGTCGCCTGCGGCAGCGGATCACGGCTTTCCTCGATCGCGGCCAGGCCACCCTGCTGGATGTCCCATTCGAATGGAGAGCCGAGCGCTTCGAGAATGTCGACGGCCGATTTCACGATCTCGGGGCCGATACCATCGCCTGGAATGAGCGTAGCGGGCCGCTTCGTTTTGGATTGAGCAGGCATTACTATGTCCTCGAAGATGAGAGCCGCGGGGTTTTGTGAATGTCAGACATGCTGCCTTGCACTCAATGTACGGGGCTTGCGGCGGAGGTGGCGGGTAGCGTTTCCTGCTTGCTGATCCAAAGCACCGCGATGATCCCGGCGATTTGAAGCAAAGCCAGCGGTATCAAGGCCATGGGGAAGCTACCCGTCGCCTCCTTAATGACGCCGAGCAGCCACACCGCGCCAGAAGTGCCGATGTGCGACAGGGTATTGATGCCGGCAATTCCGGCCGCAGCAGTTGCCGGAGAGAGTGTCCCAGTCGCCAGGGCCCAGAATGGTCCCTTGATCGAATAATTACCGATCAAGACCACGCTCAGAATAGCAAGCGTCACGGGTAATGAGCTCGTGAGCATGGTCGCAAGCAGCGCCGTTGCGCATAACGCAAGTGGTATTGCGGTGTTTTGGGCATGGGCGTTCGACCTGTCCGAATATCTTCCCCAAAAGATCATCGCAACGGAGGCGATGCCAAATGGGATGGCATTCAGGAAGCCGGTCTCCATGTTGGACATCCCGAACGATTTCACGATCTGAGGCTGCCACAGCGACAACGCGTTGCTCGTGGCCGAGCTTCCCGCATAGATCAAACCGAGGATGAGCACATATTTGTTGGTCAGAATTTGCCACAGCGACATGTGGCCGACCTGCTTCGCCATCGATCGTTCCGACTGCAGGCGCGCGTCGAGCCAATTGCGCGCCTCCGGCTCGAGCCATTTTGCATCAGCGGGTTTGTTCGGAAGCCCGAAGAACGAGACCAGGCCGAGCAGGACGGCCGGAATGGCTTCAACGATGAAAAGCCATTGCCAACCACGAAGGCCGAGCACGCCATCCATCGCCAGCAAAGCGCCGGATATTGGCGATCCCAAAAAGCTCGATAGCGGTATCGCCACCATGAAAACCGCAACGATCCGTGCGCGATAGGCCGCCGGAAACCAGAAGGTCAGATACAGGATCACACCAGGAAAGAACCCGGCCTCCGCTGCACCCAACAAGAAGCGGCTCAGATAAAAAGTAATCGGCCCTACCGCAAAAGCGGAGAGAATACCGACTATCCCCCATGTGATCATAATGCGCGCGATCCAGATCCGCGCGCCAACTTTCTGCATCGCCAGATTACTGGGGACCTCGAAAAGAATGTAGGCGATATAGAACAGCGCCCCGCCCGCCCCGAAGGCAGCCTGCGTCAGGCCCAGATCCTTGTTCATTTGCAGGGCCGCAAACCCGGCATTGACGCGGTCAACGTATGAAATGAAATAGCACACCATGAAAAACGGAAGCAGGCGCCATGTAATGCGGCGCATGGTTTCCGCTTCGATCCTCGGTAGCGGCGCGGAATTCGTTGGCATGGCGTCCTCGTTTCGGGTTGACGGTCAGGCAGCGAGTTGGCGCAGGACGTATTGAAAAATTCCGCCGTTGCGGAAATATTCGAGCTCGTCGAGCGTATCGATGCGGCAGGTCAAGGGTATGATGGCCTTATTCGCACCATCGGACTCGCGGATCTCGATCGCGAGCTTCTGGAGATGCTGGGAAGGCCATTCTTTTCCGCTGCGGCAAGCGAATAGTAGGCGTAGCTCTTTGCACCGACGACAAGTGTCTGGCGTGCGCCGAAGCTGTTGAGATACTGCTTCATTATCAAGTCCCCCTTCGCTGGAATCGTCCGCCTCGCGCAGATCTGAAGCGGTCTATTTCTCCGATGCTGCAAAGGGATCGAGACCCGCTTTTTTCAGGGCCGGAGCAGCAGCAGCGGAAGCGAGGAAGGCAATCAGAGCCCGTCCGGCTTCCGGCTGACTGGCACCGGAGGTTATGCCTGCAGAAAAGATCGTGATTTTCTGGACGTCTGGCGGGAGCGGCCCGACAAGGTCGGCTCCAGCGATCGGCAGAAGTTCACTGATCTGTTGAAAGCCGAGTTCGGCGTCACCGCGTGCAACAACACTCGCGACCGGCTCCGCCGGAATCATTTTGGCCTTGTCCTTCATCTCGGCGGCGATCCCGAGACGCTTGAACAGCTCGGTGCCCACATAGACGCCGCTGGCGCTGTCGGAGTATGCAACTGACTTCGCGTTCAACAGTGCCTGCTTCAATGCGTCAGGAGTACCGATATCAGGCTTTGGCGTTCCGGCGCGTACCGCGATCCCGATCGGCGAGCGTACCAGGTCGACGCGGCTGGTTCTGACCGCCCTGCCCTGCTCGATCATCTCGCCAAGCGCGTCGCCGACCATGATGAGCACGTCCGCCGCCTCGCCGCGTGCCAGTCGCACGGGGATGGCGTTCTCCGTCGTTCCCATCGAGGGGCCATAGGCCGTGACGACCGTATTTCCCGTCGCGCGTTCAAATTGCGGTACGAGCTCCTTATAAGGCGTCGCCAAGCCTCCCGAGATCATGACCCTGACTTCGGACGCCTTGGCGATTCCAGCCGCGGCCGCCAAGACAATCAGCAAGCTTAGCGCAACTCGCCTGCGCACGACGATCGTCACGCTCATCGGCAATTTCCTTCGATGCAATTATTCGAGGACTGTGCTTGCTCGATGACGGTCGACGTCATCGAGCACTTTGGTGGTCACGTCCCTATCACCGTCTCGACCGAATTGGCGCCGGATAGCGCGCGTCGTTGTTGCGGCCTGTAAACGAGGTACGTCCCGGCCAGACCACAGAGCGCTGCCGCGCTCATCCAATATCCCGGCGACGCATTGTCACCAGTGGCAGCGATCAGCCAGGTGCAGATCGCTGCCGTAAACCCGCCGAACGTCGTTGCCAGACTATATGCGAGGGAGAATCCCGACGTTCGCACACCCACCGGCATGACTTCGGTCAATGCGACGATCATCGCGCCGTTGTAGCTGGCGTAGATGAAAGACAACCAAAGTAGGACCGTCAGCATCTTCGGGAACGTCGGGCCTGCGGCCAACCAGGAAAGCGCGGGATATGCAGTCAGAAATGCCAAAGTCGAAAAGGCGATGAGGATCGGCCGACGACCAATCCGATCGGACAACGAGCCCATGATGGGAAGCCAGATGAAGTTCGATATTCCCACGCAAATCGTCACGATCAGGCCATCGGCCGCGGTCAGCTTGAGGACCGATTTGCCGAATGTCGGCGTGTAGACGGTAATGAGGTAGAACGACACCGTGGTCATGATCACCATCATCATCCCGGCAAGCACAATGCTCCAGTTTGCGAGGATGGAGCGATAGATCTCGCGGGGTGTCGGATGATGCTTCCGCGCCAGGAATTCATCGGTTTCCTGCAGCGAGCGTCGAATGAAGAATACGAAAGGAACGATCAGGCAGCCGATGAAGAACGGAATACGCCAGCCCCAATCGTCAAGCTGCGCCGGTGCAAGCCATGCATTGAGAGCGAAACCCAGCGAGGCCGAGACGATGATCGCGACCTGTTGACTTGCCGATTGCCAGCTGGCGTAAAAACCCTTCTTTCCCGGTGTGGCCATTTCCGAGAGATAGACGGAAACCCCACCAAGCTCGACGCCAGCCGAGAAGCCTTGCAGCAGGCGTCCGATCAAGACGAGGATCGGGGCCAATATGCCAATGGTTGCGTAACTTGGCACGAACGCGATGAGCACCGTGCCGGCAGCCATGATCGACAGTGTAACGATCAGGCCTTGGCGCCGGCCGATCCGATCCACGTAGGCGCCGAGGATGATGGCGCCGAGCGGGCGCATCAGAAAGCCTGCGCCAAACGCAACGAAGGTCAGCAGCAGTGACGCGTATTCATTTTCGAGTGGGAAGAATGCCTTGGCGATGTACGACGCGTAGACGCCCGACAGAAAGAAGTCGAACATCTCAAGAAAGTTGCCACTGGTGACGCGGAGCACCATGCCAAGCTTCGACTGTCCGGTGGTAACCGTCATGCCGTCCTCCCTTTTATCGTTTATGTTTTTTTGTCTTGTTCACCCGTCTTGCAGGTGTTGCAAACTTGATCGCGGCCGGATTGACCGATACGCGAGGAGCGATCGTTCAAGCTACGATTGCTGCCTCATCGTATATCAGCTGCCTGTCACCAACCTGTCGCTGCCGCACTCCGCAAGAAAATCGGTTTGAAGACGACGCGCTTGATGAGCCGGCAGATATGGGGGGCTTCTCTCGGATGTTATTCCGTCTGAAATCCAGATCCCTGGATTTCTATCGATCCTGCAACGCGCGGCGCCACTCTTTGAGGAAGCTCGCTCGTTTCGATTGATCGAGATAGGTGAGCAATTCTGCACCAATATGGATCGGCTTGACTGCGCCGCTGCGATCCGCAGGTATCACGCCTTCCGCGCCGAGACCGAGGCGCACAGGACCGACTGACCGGGCCAGGAGAAATTTCTGGCCGCGTTCTGAAAGCAGGTAATCAAGAAACAATTTCGCCGATTCCGGGTGGGGCGCGGTGACGGGTATAAAGGCTATTCGCGACATCAAGGTGATGTAGTCGGCAGGAAACACGATTCCGATAGAGGCATCTTCCTTGGCCCGTTCGATCGCGTAAGACCCTATCATATTGTAGGCGAGCAGATGTTCGCCGGATGAAATCCGATCAAGCACCGTTCCGGTGGTCGAATAGAGCTTGATACCGGCGCTGCCAAACGCACGGACCAAATCCCACGTTGTCCTGGTGATTCCGGCATCGCGCGTGATGAACAGGAAACCGGTCCCGCTCTGCTCCGGGTCATAGGTTGCGATCTTACCTCGATAGATGTCAGGCTTTCGGCTTAGAAGGCTCTTCAGGTCAGTGCGGGTTCGGGGTACATCGGACTCCGCAACGAGGTTCTTGTTATAAACAATGACAATCGGCTCCGCCGTGATGGCATAGGCTTCGTCTTTCCAGATGGCCCAATCCGGGATATGCGCAATTTCCTTCGAGACATAGGGTTGAGCATAGCCGTCATTGACGAGCTTGATCTGCAGATCCATCGCGGAGCTCCAGACAATGTCTCCGGGTGCTGCGCTGGAGGTCGAGGGATCCACGACTTGATTGTAGATATCGTTCGAGTTGATCTTTGTATGGACGATCTCGATGTCCGGATGACTTGCCCGGAAATCGGCAAGCAAGTCGGCGACGTCCGCGTCCTGGGTCGTCGATACGATGTTGAGCTGCTCTCGAGCTCCGGCGATAGCGGATGCTTGCCCTTTGAGAGGGCCGAGCTGCGCCTGCTCCGACATGGCAGGCCACGTCAGCAAGATCCCAACGCACAAGGCCAAGGCTTTGGCAGCCGCCATCGTGACGTTTCCTCGTCCATGAGCCGCTTTGCGGACTTCAGTTTGTTCAGGACCGCAGCCATTCGTACGGCAGCGCACAATCCGGCCTCAACTTGAGCTTTCACCATCACGCTTGGCAAGAGGAAAGCTCACGGAAACCCGCAGACCCCGGCCTTCCGGGCCAGGTGCAAGCACGATTTGGGCCCCGAGACGGTCCGACAAGGCTTTCACGATGGCTAGTCCAAGACCACTGCCTGCAGGGCCGTTCGCCATCGGAATCCGATAAAAACGCTCGAAAACGCGGGCCCGATGGGCCTCCGGAATTCCCGGACCGGTATCCTCGACTTCAATTCGCGCGGTCGTGGCGTCAACAACCGCGCGAACCAGGACCATCCCCCCGGGGCGGTTGTAGCGGATCGCATTGTCGATCAGGTTTGCCAGCAATTCGCCAATCAGGACCGTATTGCCGGCGATGACCGCGGGACAGTCGGATCGATCGAACTGGACGTCGATGTCGTTCGCGAAAGCCTGTGGGGCACGCTCCGACAGGACATTGAAGGCGACCTCATTCAGGTCAACGTTCTCCGCGGCCGGTTGCGCAATGTTCTGCTCGTCGGCCCGTGCCAGTGTCACGAGCTGCCCGAGCAGCCGTTCAAGGCGGTTGATGGCGTTATCGACCTCGTCGAGGGCAGATTGGCCCGCCGGGGTTTCCGACCCCAGGCGTCGCACCAGATCGAGATGCGTCCGCAGTATCGCCAATGGGGTTCGCATCTGATGCGAGGCATCGGCTGTGAATCGGCGCACCAGTCCGATGGCCAGATCCAGCCGCTGTAGCAGGGAATTTACCGCGAGCGCCGGTGCTAAAGCTTCCTGCGGCACCCGGGAAAGGTCGAGCGGACTGAGATTTGGACCGCCCTGAATACCGCGCGCGTCGATTTCTTGCTTGAGTTCGCCAAGCGGCCTCAGGCCTCGATCGACGGCGTACCAGCCGAGGCAAGCGATGAGGCTAATCAACCCGGCCTCGAGCATCGCCAGTCCGATCAGCATTTCACGTTCGACGACGCGGCGCGCCTGCACCGTTTCGGCCACTGCGACGAGGACCAGCTCCGGCCTGCCGTAGACCTGCCGCGCCTGCGCGCCGATACGAACCGTTTTGCCGCGATACGCGCCATCGCGATGGCCGGTTTCGCCAGCCTTCAATCGATCGAAGCCGGATAGTGGAAGATCCTTGTAACCGGTGATCAATTCGCCGAGGTAAGTCACGCTGTAATAGATGCTGTCGTGCGACTGGCTTTCCAGCATGCCGAGCGCAACCTGCGGCAAGTCGACCGTCAGTTCGCCATCTTCCACGCCGACGCGTTCGGCGATGGCGAGAACCGACCCATCGAGCAACCGGTCATGAACTGTCTGCACAACGCGCTGGATCAGCAACATACCGCCGATTCCAAGCACCATCGCCAATACAATGGCGGGCGCCACCAGATTGGTGAGGAGCGTTCGCCTCAACGACGGCCGCCAGGTGGCGATCACTGTACCTCCAGCAGATAGCCTAGCCCGCGGACGGTTCGGATCCGCGGCCCGTCAGGACCGAGTTTCTGGCGAACGCGACCAACGTAGAGTTCCGCCGCGTTCGGCGCTACCGCCTCGTCGAAGCCAAATACCTCCGCGATCAGGCGCTCCTTGGAGACGACTTTGCCGGCGCGGGTCATCAGCACTTCCAGCACGGCAAACTCGCGCCGTCGCAATTCAAGCGGCCGGCCGCTCAGTGTAATCGTGCCCGCGGCGCGGTCGAACGCGAGCGGGCCACAGATCAAGGTTGGATTTGGAAGCCCCTGTCCCCTTCTCACGAGCGCGCGAACGCGGGCATCAAATTCGGCGATATCAAATGGCTTGGAGAGATAATCGTCAGCGCCGAGATCGAGCCCGCTGACCTTATCGCCGGTCGCGTAACGGGCAGTCAGAATCATGACCGGAACGGTCGACCCGGCTTGCCGTATCTTGTGCAGGACGCCGAAACCCGACACGTTCGGCAAGTTGATGTCCAGAATGATGAGGCTGTAGGGTTCCAGCAAGGCGGTCTGCGCCGCCGAAGCCCCGTCAGACTCGATATCGACGGCGAACCCGGACAGCTTGAGCCGCTCGGCAAGGCCGCGCGCCATGGCGGCATCGTCCTCGACAATCAGAATCCTCACTGAACAAACCCTTGCGTTCGCACCACCCGTGCGCGGGAGACGTCACCGTGAGGCTAGAAGGACAGTATCGAAAGATCAAATCGGAGCTTCCTCGCGGATGTACGGCTCGCATCCTTCGGACACTTCGCCAGGAGAGGGCCGCGTGCTTCCCGGCATCCCCTCCCTCGACGGTTCGACTTTGCCAGGCCAGTCCCCATATCGTGTGGCAACACGTAACGATACAGCGAGCAGCTTTGATGGCCAGGAGACGCGTGACGGAAACGGAAGCCGACGATCTCCCCCGCTATTTCGTCTGGGTGCGCGGTCTTGAGGGCCCCGAACCGCAGAAATGGATGGCGATGGATTTCGGCGTCGGTGACTGGAAACGGCCGCTCGTGCTCGCCTATCTCGAGCTACCTGAGGGCGAGCGACACTTGCCGTTGTCGGCGCTGGCCCGGCGATATCCGCCGCCGCGGGCAGAGGCTTCGTAGAGGGGCCATCCTGGACGGACGCGAGGATCTCGCCACCCCGTCAACCCAGGGCGAGCAACGCCGCATCACTGGCAGTACTGTTTTCCGCCATAGGTATGACATTTGCCGCCCTCGCTGCTGGCCGGAGCAGACGGCGCGCGCGGGCTCGGTTCGTGGCGGGACACCGCCTTTGGTTTCTGGGGCGACGGATCGGGACGCCGCTGGCACACGCCCTGGGCGTCCAGCACGAATTTGTTGTCACAGACGATCTGGACGCAGCGGTCGCCAACCGCCTTTTGCCCCCTCGCACAAACCAGCGGGCAGATGCGATCGGGCCGGGCGCGCACCGCATCGAGCGCGTCGAGGCTTGCGACCTTCACGTCGAATTTCGTACCGGCATATCTGTTGAAGCTGTCGAGCGCCTTTTGCGACGGTGCAGTCCAGGCGCCATCGGCCGCACCGGGATCGCAACCGACACGCTTCAGGTGCGCCTGGAGCAAGCGGGCGATGTCCGCAGGATCCATCGCTGGCACGCTAGTCGGCGCCACGGCGAGAGCAGCAGCGGGCGCGGCGGGCGGGGTCAGAGCGGCAAGCGTAGCCTGGCGCTCCTTCTCGCGCCGGTCTGCCTCGCGCTTCACCGCCTCGATCTGTTGCTGCGCCTCCAGCGCGGCCTGCTTCATCGCCTGCTCGACCTGAAGGGCCGCGTCCTCCGCCTGCCGGCGCGCCTCCGCAACCTGCCGCCGGGCATCGTCGAGCTCGCGCTTGGCCTGCTCGGCGATGCGTTGGCGCTCCTTCTCCAGATCGCGCCGGGCCTGCTCGGAGATCTGCTGCGTGGCCCGTTCCGTCTCACGCGCCGCCTGCTCCTCGATCTGTTTCCTGAAATCGTCGCTCTTCTGCCGGACCTGCTGCTCAGCCTGCCGCTGTACGGCATCGGCGTTTTCGCTGATTTTTTCTGCGGCCTCGAGCTTGTCGAGCGCCGCATGCGCAAAGTTGGCATAGATGCCGGTGGCATGAACGGCGAGAAAGGAAAGCCAGGCCTGCTTGGTGCCGGCCTGCGCTGCAAGCTCATAATCCCGCCGGGCTCCCGCGTTCGGATCGATCGGCGATGCAACCGGCGGCACCAGCGCCACGGTGTCGCCGCCGAGCGATCCGTAGACGAAGGGCTCCTGCCGCCGCCCCGTGCTCTTGAGCACCTCGTCGCGAACCCGGCCAAGCGTCAGGCGAAGGTCGAGGCCCGATGTCGCCAAATGATTGAGGAGCGCGGTCGCAAACGGGCTGTGCGCACCGTCGCCGTCGCCGGCGACCGCGCCGGCCTTGGCGGCGAACGCAATCAGCGTATCCGCCGTGGCGGGCTCGATCTTGGCGAGGCCGCGGCCCATCGAACGCGTGGCGACACTGCGTGTCATCCGCTCTGCAAACGGATTGTCGCGGCAGGCATCGAGGATGACGAGCCGCAGCCGCTTCGCCGGATTTATCGCCTGGAGAATCCGGTCCAGCGGAACCGCCTCGTCCTCGACGTCGAAATCGCTCTGC
Organism: Bradyrhizobium sp. MI1.4; assembly: GCF_055811315.1. Lineage (NCBI taxonomy): Bacteria > Pseudomonadati > Pseudomonadota > Alphaproteobacteria > Hyphomicrobiales > Nitrobacteraceae > Bradyrhizobium > Bradyrhizobium sp. MI1.4. The sequence goes on from NZ_JBVVPP010000006.1 coordinate 140,302, forward strand.
AGCCTGGCATCTGCCGGAATCAGGAAATTCGCGCCGTTCACCTCGATGCCGTGACCGGCGTAATAGACCACGGCCATGTCGGAATCCGCGGCAACCGCAGCAAAATCGCGCACCGCCCGCCGCATCTCGATGACGCCGAGATCGCGGCGAAGCTCCACGATATCGAACCCCATCCGCTTGAACACGTCGCTGATGGCGGCGGCGTCGTTGTCAGGATTGGCCAGCCGCGCGACGCTCTGGTAGTTGGACACACCAAGGACCAGCGCCACTCGCTTGTCGGCCTGCGCGGTCGTCGCCGCTGCCAGCATCAGAGCAATCGCCAGCGCAACACGGCCGGCCAGACGCTGCAGGCGTGACATCGGAGCCGGGAGGATCAATCCGACCATGGTGCAGGCTTCAATCCGTCAAGGGCCCTAGGCTGGCTCCGGGATGATTTCGAGGGTCTCCTCCCGTAAGTCAACCCGTCTGTGGCCTATCTCACTTCCCGGTGCCGCCGTGGGCGTCAGGCCAAACCTCCGGCGGCATGACTGCGGCCGACGAAGCTCGACGTGATCAAGGAGCCGTATCAGCAGTTCTACAAGAACAATGCCGGTACCGCGCGCATCTGGTGCAGCGACTGCCGGGCCCGCCCATGCCGCCGGACGAGCCAGTGCGACGAAGCAGTAGGCATCGCGTCGGGAACGCCAGACCGATGCCTTGCGCCCCCATGATTATGGGTGTCGCGGCGCCCGCACCGCGGCTAAACTTGGCCCTGCGCCGCGGGGGACACGCGGTGCAGGACGACGATGATCATGACCGAACAGGGCGAGACGGGTGAAGCCATCACCATCCTCCTCGTCGAGGACGACGCGCCGACCTGCTGGCGGCTCCAGGACGCGCTGGTCAAGGCCGGCTACGAGGTGCGAAGCGCCGGTACGCTGGGAGAGGCTCGTTCGGCGCTGAGCGCGGCTGTGCCGCGCGTGCTGCTCACCGATCTGCGGCTGCCCGACGGCCACGGCGTCGAGCTGATCCGCGAGACAAGGCAACGCTTTCCCGACACCGAGATCATGGTGATCTCGGCGCTCGGCGACGAAGAAAGTGTGATCTCCGCGATCACGGTTGGCGCCACCGGCTATCTCCTGAAGGATGCGTTCCCCACTGATATCGCCACCACCGTGCGCGATCTTGTCGCCGGCCATTCGCCGATCTCGGCCTCGATCGCCCGCTTCATCGTGCGCAGGACGCAAGGTTCCGCGCAGAATGCGGCCGAGCCTCCGCCGGGCCCCGCGCTCAACACCGCAAGGCTCACCCCACGCGAGATCGACATCCTCTGGGGCATTGCCAAAGGTTTCAGCTACGCCGAGATCGCAAGCCATCTCGGCCTGTCCCGGCAGACCGTGCCCGGCCACATCAAGAACATCTATCGCAAGCTCGAAGTGCACACCCGCAGCGAAGCGGTGTTCGAAGCGGTGCAGCAGGGCCTGATCAAGCTGTGAGCGAGATCGTGGCCAAGGCACCGGTCAAACCCGGGCGGCGCCGGCTGCTGGTCTCGCGTCTCGTGCCCTATCTGCTGCTGCAGGCGCTGATAGTGGTCGCGACCGTCCTCGGGCTGCGGCTGCTCCAGCCCAGCGACCCCGACGACTTTGCGCTGAGCGAATTCTCGCTGCGCGAGGACGGCGTGGCACGTCCCGTGACGCTGCCGCATTTTCACGTCGTCACGCTATTCCCTGGCCGACCCGCCGCTCTACACCGGCGCCTTCACGTTCCGCCGCGGCGATGTCGCGTCGGGATGGTCGGTATTCCTGCCGCGCTTCAGCAACGCGGTGGAAGTCTCAATCAACGGCGTCGTCATCCTGGATTCCCGACGCGATGCCAACGCCAACCGGCCCGACCGCAACACTCCGCAGATCGGGGCGATCCCGTCCTCGCTGCTGCGCGAGGGCGCGAACGAGATCGCGGTACGGCTGTTGGTTTGGGGACCGCTCAAGGGCTTTCTCGACACCGTCTATGTCGGGCCGGATGCGGCCTTGCGGCCGGCCTACGAGACACGCACGCTGATGTTCGTCACGTTGCCCGTGGTGTTCTCCGCCTGGCAGTCGATCCTCGCCGTCATCCTGGCGATCATGTGGCTGATGCGCCGCCGCGAGCCGGTTTACGGCGTGCTGGCCGTGGCGATGGTACTCGGCGTAGTGCAGGCCTTTGCGCCGCCACCGGTGCCCCCCCTCAACACGTCCCGGCTCGCCGCGGTATTGCTCGCGTCCGCACCGATCGAGAGCGCCCTGGTCGTCGTCTTCGGCGTGCTGTTCTTCGGCTGGCGCTGGCCGCGCTACGGCATGCTGCTGTTCGCGCCGGGGCTCGTCGTGTTCGGCGTCGGACTGATCGCCGGCCCGCCGCTGCCGCGCATTCTGTTTCTCCTGCTTGGCATTCCTACCGTCGGTCTCTGCCTGCTCCTAATGGCCTGCGTCACCGCTGCCGCGGTGGTGCGGCGGCAGGACGCGGCAAGCTTCACGCTCGGCTGCGCGGTGACCATCGTGCTGATCTGCTGGGTCCACGACATGCTGTCGGTGTTCGAGATCGTGACCGACGAGCGCATCTTCCTCTCGCGCCTGTCCTACTCGGCGATGCTGGTCGCGATCGGCGCCGGCTTGACCTGGCGGTTCGCGCGCGCGCTGAACCAGGTCGACAGCTTTGCCGACCAGCTCGTGACGCGCGTACGTGAGGCCGAGGAGCGGCTGAAGGCGAGCTTTGCCCGCGAGGAGGAGCGCGCAAGGGCAGCCGCGCTCGCCAATGAGCGCACGCGGCTGATGCGCGACCTGCATGACGGCCTCGGCGGCCAGCTCATCAGCATCGTGGCACTGTCCGAGCGCGGGCACGAGGGCGCGACCATCACCGACGCTGCCCGTGCGGCGCTGAAGGACCTCCGCCTCGTCATCGACTCCATGGACGACATCGGCGGCGACCTGATGCTCGCACTCGGCTCCTGGCGCGAGCGAGCGACCGCGCAATTGCGACCGCACGACATCGCGCTCGACTGGCACGTGGCCACGCCGCAGGGGCTGCCGCTGCATCCCGAGCTCAGGCCATGGCATGTCATCCAGATCGTGCGCATCCTCGACGAGGCCGTGACCAATGCGGTCAAGCACGCACAGGCCCGCCGCATCGCGGTCACCATCGAGACGGTCGACGAAGGTCAGGGGCCGTTCGGTGTGATCAAGGTCGCGGATGATGGCAAGGGCTTTGCGAACGGTTCTGCGCCGGTCGGCAGCGGCAGAGCCACCGACGCGGGCCAGACCGCGCGGGGGCTTCGCAACATGAGGAGCCGTGCCGCGCGCTGCGGGGCGATGCTCGATCTGAGCTCGGATTCCTCAGGCACGCGCGTGCGGCTGCAATTGCCGCAGATTTTCCCCGACAGCGGTGCCGCCGTCGGCTGAAAAGCCCCCTCTCCGAACGTGTGGGACGCGCGGAGAGAGGGACGGGCCGGATGATTTGCCTGCGGAAGACGGGGGTTCGTCCGCAATGCTCCTTCGCCCGAACTCTTTCGTCTTTCTCAGCGCACGCCGACGCGATTGACCGGACCACCGCGATTCATCGGCGTGCCCGCACGCACGCCGACACCGGGCGCACCGACCCCGGGTGTCGCGACCGCGACTGCGGCGGCCGGCGCAGCGACCACTGCCGCTCTCGGCCGCACCACGCAGCCCTTGGGTATGCCGACCGTCTTGCAATAGACCACCGCCTGCGCCGGGCTCGTGCCCAGCGAGACCGTCGCCGCACCTGCCAGCGCCAAAATTGTCAGCCCGGCGCTCAGCGCTCCCGCTCTTTTCGACATCTTGCTCTCCTGCTTCCCGTTCGGCGTCCCGATGCAATCACCGGGTCTCGCGGCCGACGTGCAGCCTGAATGACAAAAGACGGCGCGCTGATACATGCCATGAAAATGGGGGTACGGCGGCGGGACGGGCTGGCCGATGCCATGAACATGGCATGGACCTGCGCCCGGCGCTCGCGAGATGGTCCGGCCCGCTTGATCCCAGGCGGGACCAACGACATTCCCAAGGAGGTGTTTTATGAAGATCTCGGTTCTTGCCGTGCTGCTGCTCGCCGCTACCGCCCAGAACGCCGCTGCGCAATCCGGTCCGACGCCGCAGGAGCAGATGACCTGCCGAAGCGACGCGAACAAATTCTGCGCCGAACATATCGGCAAGCCGCCACAGATGAATGCCTGCCTGCGCGAGAACAAGTCGAAGCTTTCGGACGGCTGCCGCAAGGTCGTGGAGTCACACGGCGGGTGAGTGCTCGCGTCCACAACACAAATCTCGGCGGCGTCAAAGCCGTCAGGCCATAGACGTCGATGCGCCGGTCATAGGTCGGGCGCGCGCACGACGGCGAGGATGGACGCTAATCGTCGTCGCCGAATAGCCTGATCTGCGGAAAGCCGCCGCGCGGCCTGCTCGGGACCTCGCGCGCATCGGCATCTTCGCGGATGTTGCGCGCGACGTCGTCCCAATCGGTGCGGTCGCGCATCCCACGCGGCTCGCGGAAATCGTAGTGGCGGCGCTCGGCCCAGCGCTCACGGCGCTCCGTCCGGCGCCGTTCAGACGTGGCGCGCTTGACGTCAGAATCCCTGGCCTTGGCATAGGCGTTGTCGGATGAGGATGACGGCTCTGTCGATGCTTGCCGCTCGGCAGGCTTTGCGACTTGCGGAGGCGACGCCGGTGGCGGTTTCGGGGGCTCCACCGCTGCCGCCTGCGAAGGCTGTTGCGCTGGCTGTTCAGCGTTGGCTTGAGTGGTCTGCGTGTCGGGCTTCACCGCTTCGGACTTTGCCTCAGGCTTGGACTCGGCCTTGGCGTCGGATTTGGCTTCGGCCTGCGCTGGCGCGGCGACCATGGCGCCGAAGGCTTGCGAGCCGGTGAGATATTGCAGCCGCTCGGATGGCGCTTCCGTCGTGGCGGGCTTGGCGTCAGCGCGCTGCGCGATCTTGCTGGTATCAGGCCCCTGCTTGGGCGAGACCGGATTCATGATATTGCCGGCGACAATGCCGCCGCCGAGACCAATGGCGATGGCTGCGACGATGGTTCCTGCACCGACGAAATAGGCTGTCGAGGCGCGCATTGGTCCACTCCCTCTTTGGAGCGGGCAACGCTTGTCAATTGCAGGATGTTCCCGATATAGCCGCAGTTCCGGAAGGAACTTGCGCGTCAGATCTGCTGCGCCACCTTCTCGAGCCCAATGATGCGGGCGAGCTTGCGCACTTCCTCTTTCTGGTCGTCACGCAGCTGGAACAGCAGCGGCATCGCGGCCGACTTCAACTGCTGGACCTCGTCGCAATTGGGATCGATCGGCACGCCCTGCACGTTCGGATTGGACAGCTTGTTTGCCGAGATCTTGCGGACAACGTTGCGCAGCGCGGTCTCGACCGACGGCCAGTAATATTCCTGCGACGACGACAACTTCAGACGGTCCCTGATGCCCGCAATCTGTACGTCGGACAACAGCGAATAGGATTTCTGCGGCTGCGGCTTGGCGACGACCTTCGGCTTGGCCGGGACTTCGACGGCAGGAATCTCTGCAGCGGCCGGAGCCTCGTTCACGCTCGCCTTGGGCATCGGGAAATCGGATGGCGTGGCGGCGGCAAACGCCTGACGCAGCGGCTCGGTCAGCACGGGCATTTGCGAGAGCTTGTCCGCCGGAACCTGAACCGGGTCGATGGCGGCCGAGGCTAGCGCCAGCGTCGGAACCAGACGGTCGGCCTTGGCGGCCCGATTGGTTGCAAGCAGCTTGGGCGCCGGCGCCTGCGTGATCATTTCGGCGCTGACGCTGGGCACGCTGTCGCGGCCGAGAATGGCGGTGGTGGCGGCGCCGAGGACGAGGAAGCAGGTCAGCACGACGATGGTGATGGCTTTCGACAAACGTCTCTCCGCAACCGGCTTCAAGTCCACGTGATCACTGCCCGCAAACTGGGCGAAAATTAAGGCTTAACCGTGCCATCGCGGCGGCAATCGCGCGGACTGCGGCGACATCATCTGGAAAGGTCAACAAAATCAAGCAGCTAGCGCCAGATCGTAAGCGTCCTGGATGTCGGCCACGATCTCCGAGGCCTCCCAGACTCCACGCGGCTCGACCGATTGCAGCGCCACCGTCCAATTGCCGCCCCGGCGGGTGCGGGGGACGCTGACGATGTCGAAGCGAACATTGCGGCACAGCGGGTGGCGGGCCAGCGCATGGGCCACGCGAACGCGAATTTCGTCCAGCGAAGCCGCCGTCTTGGCGTTGAGAAAGTCGAAGTCCATCGCCTGTCCCTCTCGGTCCTGATTGGCGCCTGAGGGGATTCTGGGCGATCGATGGTTAATCTGCCGTTAAGTGACCGCTTCTAAGGAGCGCTCGATTAACTGTGATGGAGGCGACGGGCCCTGTCGGTCTCCGGGTTTTTACGGGGAGAGGCGGCCACCCGCCTCTCGATACTCCGCGACCGTCCGCGCGACGAGATCGTTGGCCTCCATCACTTCGGTTACACCCGATATCGAATGCCCGCCGCTCCAGATATCGCGCCAGCGCTCGGGGCGGCTCTCGCGCGCGTTGACGTCGATGTCCTTGCCGACGTCGATTGCACCGCGCGCCGGCAGATCGTCGGGGTCGAGACCGGCTGCCAGGATCGACGGCTTGAGCATGCTGGTCTGCAGGCCCGTGAACGCGGTGGTCAGCAAGATGTCGTCCGCGCTGCCGTCGACCAGCATTTGCTTGTGACGCTCATCCGCCATGCTCTCCCGCGTCGCGATGAACTTCGTACCCATGTAGCCGAGATCGCAGCCGAGCACTTCGGCCGCGCGCAATGCGTGGCCGTCGCTGATGCCCCCCGCGAGCACGACGATGCCATCGTAGAACGCACGCACCGCGCGGACGAAGGCGAACGGGTTGAGCCAGCCGGTTTGCCCGCCCGCGCCGGCGGTAAGCAGCACGAGCCCGTCGGCACCTGCTTCCGCCGCGCGTTCGGCGTGGCGGATCGAGGCAACATCCGCAAGCACCAATGCGCCGACGTCGTGCAGCGGCTTGAGCACCGTCGTGGGCGAGCCGACCGAGGTGATGACGATCTCCGGCCTGTGGTGCAGCAACACGGCGAGATCCTGCTCCAGCCGTGCATTGGAGCGGTGCACGATCAGGTTTGGGCAAAGCGGCGCGGCCTTTCGGCCGGTTTGATCTTCATGCCACCGCAGCCGCGCTTCGATGTCGGTGAGCCATTCATCGAGTTGTTCGGTGCTACGGCAATTCGCGGTGGGGAAGCTGCCGATCACGCCGTTGCGGCAGGCCGCGACCATGAGCTCGACGCCCGAGACCAGAAACATCGGCGCGGCAATCAGCGGCAGGGCGAGACGACCGTGGAAATGTTGCAGCCGATCTGACGTCACGCGTGCCTCCCTCGCGCGGGCTTAGTCGTTCCATCCCGCATTCCCTGTGCTAGCGTCGCGGTAAACATTGGCACGCCGGAAGCCGATGACAAAGCAGCGAGGAAACATATGTCCGATCCGCTCCATGCATCGTCCCCGACTTGCGCGCAGGCGCTGCGGGCGCTGTCGCGCTATCCGGGCCGAACCGCGTTCGCGTGGCCCGGCGGATCGCTGAGCTATCAGGGCACCATCGACCTGATCGGGCACATCCAGGGCGTGTTCATGCGGCTTGGATTGCAGCCCGGCGCGCGGGTCGCCTTCCTCACCGCGAACCGCGCCGACACCTGGTGCGCCGGCGTTGCCGCGCAATTGTCGCGGCTCTGCGTCACCTGGCTGCATCCTTTGGGATCGCCGGGAGACCAGATGTTCCAGCTCGAGGATTCCGAGGCCGAGGTGCTGGTGGTCGATGCGGCCGCCTTCCACGATCGCGGCGGCGAGCTCGCCGCGCAGGCGACCTGGCTCAAGGCGGTGTTCACCACGGGACCGGCCAACTATGGCGTCGATCTCTTGCAGGCGATCGAGATCGAAGGCCATGCCAGCGCGCATTGCCTCGCCCGACCCGACGACCTCTCCACGCTGAATTACACCGGTGGCACCACCGGCAAATCCAAGGGCGCGTTGCGCTACCACCGCGAAAATGCCGGAGCCGCGGCCGCGATCCTCGCCGACTTCGAGATTCCCGATGGCGCGCGCTACCTCGCGGTGGCACCGATCAGCCATGTCGCCGGCACGAAAGTGCTACCGACCTTGATGCGGGGCGGCACCGTGCACATGCTGAAGGGTTTCGATCCCGAGGCGGTGCTGGGGACTATCGCACGCGAGCGCATCAACTTCACGCTGTTCGTGCCGACCATGGTCTATGTGCTGCTCGATCATCCCGCATTGAGCAGGACCGACCTCTCCTCGCTCGAGCTGGTGCTCTACGGCGCCTCCGCGATGTCGCCGAGCCGGCTGGTCGAGGGCATCGAACGGATCGGGCCGGTGTTCTCGCAGCTCTACGGCCAGACCGAATGCTACCCAATCTCGGTGCTGCGCAAGGCGGATCACGATCCCAAAACGCCCGAACTGTTCCTGTCCTGTGGCTTCCCGATCGCGGCGTGCGAGGTCAAGATCCTCGACGACAACGACCAGGAGGTGAAGACGGGCGAGGCCGGCGAAATCTGCGTGCGCGCTCCGCATGCGATGGCGGAGTACTGGAAGCGGCCCGACACCACCGCCGAGACGCTCAAGAACGGCTGGGTGCACACCGGCGACATCGCTCGTAAGGACGATCGCGGCTACATGTTCATCCTCGACCGCAAGAAGGACATGATCGTCTCCGGCGGCTTCAACATCTTTCCGCGGGAAATCGAAGACGTGCTGTCACAGCACGCCGATGTGGCCATGGTTGCGGTCGTCGGCATCCCCGACGAGAAATGGGGCGAGGCCGTGACCGCTGTCGTCGTCCTGCGCGAAGGCGCAAAACCTGACGCCGATGAACTGATCAATCTGGTGAAGACGCGAAAAGGCTCGGCTCATGCACCGAAGCAGATCCAGTTCGTCAAGCAACTCCCGATGACCGGCGTCGGCAAGGTCGACAAGAAGATGCTGCGCGCGAGCTTTTGGAGCGGGCGGGGCCGGATGGTGGGATAGATAAGGTGCCTCACCGCTTCTCGATCACCAGGCTTTGCACGGCTCGGCCGAAATAGCCCTGCCGGTCGGCGAGCCGCGACATCGCAAGCCCGGCACCATCGGGGCCGATCCAGGAATCACCGTCGAGCAGGATCCATTCGCCGACCGGCTGGCGCGCAAAGCTCACGGTGAGGTCAGCGTTGATGTAGGTCCAGGCGCGGAAATCGAGCGACGAGGCGGTGCCGTTGGAAAAATCGGCCGCGACCACGGCGCGCATCGCCTGGGAGAGCGGTTCGCCCGCGATCAGGGGATGGTCGACGCGAAACCAGATCGCGCCGGCGCCGGCTTGCCCGAAGCGGCCGCGCGCAGCGCGCATCGAGACTGAACGTACGAACGGGCTGGTAGCGGCATGACCGTCCTCGAGCAGCGAGTCCTCCGGCGACGGCAGCGTAACCGGCAGCGCCTTGACGTGCTCGGGCAGCGTCAGCGCCTGGCGCTTGATCTTGAGCACGGTGGCGCCGACCACCTGGACGCCGTCGGCGAGCAGCTTGACTCCGCAGAGCTGGATCTTGCGGCCCTCGCGCAAGATCTCGGTCGCGATCGTGAGTGGTGCCACCGGCACCGGGCGCATCAGGTCGATGGTGACGCGCGCGATGTCCATTGCAACTGGCGTCGGAATGCGCTCAGCCGCCCACGTCACCAGCGCGGCCGGCGCCGAACCGTGCTGCATACGCCGGTCCCACGGGCCCGCGGCATCCGGGCTGGTGACGACGCTGTCGCCATCGACGCGGTAGATGGGGGGCATCGTTTCTCCGTGATGCACATTCGGTGCTGAGCAAAAGCTGTCGTCCCGGCGAAGTTCACAACGGCGGATCGACCGCCTCGTCGTATTCCTTCTTGAAGCGCGCGATCATTTCGGCGGCTGGCACGATGCCGTCGATGCTGCCGACGCCCTGGCCCGAACCCCAGATTTCCTTCCAGGCTTTTGGCTTGGCGCGCTCGCCGGAGGCGTCGGTGCCGAAGTTCATCTTGGAGGGATCTGACGTCGGCAGGTTCTCCGGATCCATACCGGCGGCGAGAATCGACGGCTTCAGATAGTTGCCGTGCACGCCGGTGAACAGGTTGGAATAGACGATGTCGTCAGCCGTCGCGCCCGCGATCATCTCCTTGTATTTGTCGACCGCATTGGCTTCCTTGGTGGCGATGAAGGCCGAGCCGATATAGGCAAAGTCGGCGCCAAGTATGCGCGCGGCGCGGATCGCCTTGCCGTTGCCGATCGCGCCCGACAGCGCGATCGGGCCGTCGAACCATTTTCGCGTCTCGGCGACGAACGCCAATGGCGAGATCGTGCCGGCATGGCCGCCGGCGCCCGCGGCGACCAGGATCAGGCCGTCGGCGCCCTTCTCGATCGCCTTGTGCGCAAACTTCTGGTTGATCACATCGTGGAAGACGATGCCGCCCCAGCCGTGCACGGCCTGATTGAGCTCCTCGCGTGCGCCGAGCGAGGAGATAATCATCGGCACCTTGTACTTGGCGCAAAGCTGCATGTCGTGATCGAGCCGGTTGTTCGACTTGTGCACGATCTGGTTGACCGCAAACGGCGCCGACGGCTTGTCGGGATGCGCGCGATCATAGGCCGCGAGCTCTTCGGTGATGCGCGCCAGCCACTCGTCAAGCAGCTCCGGCGGCCGCGCGTTCAGCGACGGAAACGAGCCGACCACGCCCGCCTTGCACTGCGCGATCACGAGATCGGGCACCGAGATGATGAAGAGCGGCGAACCGATCACGGGGATCGACAGGCGTCCCTTGAACAAGGCAGGCATGGACATTGCGAGACGATCCTCTGTTGGCGGTCACATCGAAGTTGGGAGCCATACCAACAAGGCAATCTTTCCACTGTCAAGTATTGCGTTTTAGCGCCGTGGAGGGACGCCGTTACCGCAATTCCAAGCCGCGGAATTCAGCGCGGACCGACGACATCACGCAAGCAAATCCGGATTGATCAGCCGCTCGAACGAGAACATCTCGTCCCATTTCTCCTGGGTCAGCAGCTTGCGCTCGACGACGACGATCTGATGCAGCGACTTGCCGCTCTTGTAGCCCTCGCGCGCGATCTCGGCGCAGTCCTTGTAGCCGAGCAGCGGCTTCAGCACCGTGACGATACCGAGCGAATTCAGCACCATGTTGCGGGTGTGCTCCTCGTTGGCAGTGATGCCGACGACGCAATTCTCACGCAGGCTGTTGACCGCGCGCTCCATGGTGCGGATCGAGAAGAACAGCGCGAACGAGATCACCGGCTCCATCACATTGAGCTGGAGCTGACCCGCGGACGCCGCGAGCGTCACGGTGGTGTCGAGCCCGATCACGAGGAAGCTGGTCTGGTTGACGACCTCGGGGATGACAGGATTGACCTTGCCGGGCATGATCGAGGAGCCCGGCTGAAGCTGCGGCAGGTTGATCTCGTTGAAGCCGGCACGCGGGCCCGAGGCGAGCAGGCGGATGTCGTTGCAGATCTTGGTCAGCTTGCTCGCGGTGCGCTTGAGCACGCCGGAGAGTTGCACATAGGCGCCTGTATCCGACGTCGCCTCCACGAGATCGCCTGCTAGGATGAAGTCGACGCCGGTGAGCGCGCTCAGATGCCGGACCGCGAGCTTGGGATAGCCGTGCGCCGCGGTGACGGAGGTGCCGATCGCGGTGGCGCCGAGATTGATCTCGCGCAGCAGCGCGCGGGCCTCGGAGATTCGATCGACCTCCTCGCCCATGGTGGTGCCCCAGCCGCGGAATTCGGCGCCGAGCGACATCGGCACCGCGTCCTGCAAATGGGTGCGGCCCATCTTCAGCACGCGCTCGAACTCCCTGCCCTTGGCGAAGAACGCCTCCTGGAGCTGACGCAGCGCCGTCATGTAGCTCTCGAGCCGCAGGATCAGCGCCAGCCGAAAGGCGGTCGGATAGGTGTCGTTGGTGGACTGGCCGTAATTGACGTGATCGTTGGGGCTGACGTGCTGGTAGTCGCCCTTGGCAAAGCCGAGCGATTCCAGCGCGAGATTGGCGATCACCTCGTTGGCGTTCATGTTGGTGGAGGTGCCGGCCCCGCCCTGGATGAAGTCGGTGACGAACTGGTCCATCATATCGCCGGCGATGACGCGATCGCAGCCCACGATGATGGCTTCCGCGACTTTGGTGTCCACCGCGCCGAGATCGCGGTTGGCCATGGCGGCGGCCTTCTTGACGTAACCAAGCGCCTTCACGAAGTAAGGCTCCTGGTTCATCGGAATGCCGGTGATGTGGAAGTTCTCCTTCCCGCGGATGGTCTGGACGCCGTAATAGATGTCGTCGGCGATCTCACGCTGTCCGAGGAAGTCCTGCTCCGTGCGGCTCATGGGCGCTCCTTGCTTGCTCGCGCGACGTCCTCAGTTCTGGCACAGCGCGCTGGTGACGAAGGTATCAGTGCGGCAGTCATCCGGTTTGCGTTGCCTGCCCGGGATCAGAACCTTGGCCGAGCACTTTTCCGCGGAGTCGGCATTCAGGCTCTTGCCTTCCGTGTAGCCCTTGCTCTGGCAGAGTTTGTCGGCGGCGAGCTTGCAGTCGGGCGCGCCGTTCGACGAGGCCGGACAGGCCACGCGTCCCGACACCATGGTCGACGGCTTCGCCAGGCGCGACAAATCGTTCATGGTCTCGCTCGGGCTTTTGATCGGCGGCAGGATCGAGGGCAGCTTTTCGAACAGCTTGCCCATTTCGTTGATCAGCCCGGGGTTTTCCTCGTGCGCCGGCGGCGACGAAGGAGCTGTCGAGGGCGCCGGTGCGGCCTGCGGTCCTTGCTCCTGCAAGCCGAGCGCCGGCGGTGCGGATTGCGGCCATCCGGTACCGCCGGCAGCGAGCAGGACCGAAAGCGCCGCAAATGTCAGCGTGCCCAGTCGCAGGACCGGATTGCCGGATCGAAGCATCATGGCGGCAACCGTAGCCGAACGAGGCGCGGTGGCAAAGCGCCTTGGGCGTTAGATCAATTTGATTGCGACGACAAAGCCGAGCACGAGCACCGCGGCGCCGATTGCCACCACCAATCCGAGATGCTTCTCGATCTTGATCCGGATCCAGTCGCCGTAGCGGTTTAGCAGGATCGCCACGATAAAGAAGCGCCCGCCACGCGCCACGATCGAGCACAGGATGAAGAGCCCGAGATTGTAGCCGGCAAAGCCGGACGTGATGGTCACGAGCTTGTAGGGGATCGGCGTGAGGCCCTTGAGCAGGATGATCACGGCGCCCCATTCGGCATAGGAGGCGCGGAAGGCGTCGACCTTGCCGCCGAGGCCATAGACTTCGATCAGCCAATGGCCGACCGAGTCGAAGAGCAGCGCACCGATAGCGTAGCCCAGAAGGCCACCCAGCACCGACGTCGCAGTGCAGATCGCCGCATAGACCCAGGCGCGTTGCGGGCGCGCCAGTGACATCGGGATCAGCATCACGTCCGGCGGGACGGGAAAGAAGGAGCTTTCAGCGAAAGCCACGGCGCCCATGATCCAGAGCGCGTAAGGCTTGTGAGCGGCGTCGATGCACCAGTCGTAAATACGTTTCAGCATGGCGCCGCGATGAAGCACCATGGGACGGATTTGTCCATGCCGAGATGGGACCGATTTGTGCCAATACTAGTGGCGCTTGCGCGCGGTGCGGCCTTCGAGCGCGACGATTGGCCGCCTGGCGGCGACACGCGGTGACGCAACTTTGGGCAGTTTCATAGCCGACTTCGGCAGTTTCTCGGCGATGCCGAGCATGTCTTCACGCCGCGTCATCTCGCGCCAGACGTCCTCGGGGCGCACGCCGGCCGAGGCCCAGAGCACGGTCAGATTGTAGAGTAGATCTGCGCTTTCCCGGATCACGGCTTCGCTATCGCCGTTGACCGCGTCGATGACGACCTCGATGGCCTCTTCAGCCAGCTTCTTCGCCATTTTTGACGGGCCGCGCTGAAACAGCCGCGCTGTGCGCGATGTTGCCGGATCAAGGTCCCTGGCCGCGAGCACAGCCAGATATAGCCGCTCAAGCGAATCACTCATGTACGCGACGCTACTCTAAACCCATGGCCAGCACGTTAACGCGCGATAGTAGAGCCCAAAAAGGGGCCGCCGCGGCAAGCACGACGGCCCGTTTGTGGTCAACCTTTTGTTGTGGCCAAAACTAGTAGCAGTTGGTGCGGTGGCCCTGGCCGCAGAGCTCCGACGGAGCCGTGCCGCCGTAACGCTGATACTGGTAGTTCGGGCCGGGTCCGTAATACGGGCCGTCGCCGTAATAGGCAGGGCCGCTGTAATAGGCGGGGCCGCCATAATAGGGGCCATCGTCATAGGCGTAGGCGTTGCGGGTCGCGGCGATCGCAAGACCGGTGCCGACGATGCCGGCAAACGCTGCAGCAGCCGCCGCGCCACCGCCGCCACCATGCCAATGACGGCCGCCCGCGTAGGAAGCGGTCGGGGTTATTGCGGTCAGCGCCAGCACCGCGGCGGTAGCGAGAACGGCCTTACGGCCGGCAAATCCTGAAAATCTGTCAAACATGTCCTGGACCCTCCTTGGGACCTCGAATGGTGCCTGATGACAGGCTCGTGTCTCTCAAACACCCGCATCCCATGTTGGGTTCCCCAACCCCAACACAAGCTGAACGGGGTTGCGTGATCGTGACGCAACCGCCGCTCATCCGCCGTTCATGTTGGCGCGAACAAGCTTGTCGCCAGCCGGCGCTCCGAGCGTCACCAAGCCATAACAACACCGGACCGGCGCGACTGATGTTCGAATTCACGACAATTGCTCTTCGCGGTCTGCTGGCCGCTGCAATCTCGCTTGCGGTGCTGACTGCGCGCGATGCTACCGCGGCCGAGACCGTCGTGCCCTCCATTGCGATCCACTTCACCTTCGACCGCCCGATCGATGCGAGCATGGCGCCGTTCTTTCTTGCCGCCAAGGACGGCAGCTTCGGCGCCGAACGTCTCAACGTCTCCTTCAGCAGCGCGGCCGGATCGCCGGAGGCGCTTGCGCGCGTCGCCAAGGGCAACAGCGAGCTCGCGCTCGTCGACATCAACGAGCTGATCCGCTTCCGCGACAAGGATGCGACCCCGGTCAAGGCGGTATTCGTGCTGTTCAACCGCGCGCCCTACGCGATCGTCGCCCGCAGGAGCCGCGGCATCCACCTCCTGCCCGACCTGGACGGCAAAACCGTCGGCGTTGCCGATAGCGATCTGTCGATGCGGCTGTGGCCGGCGCTGGCGCAGCAGAACGGCATCGACACGGCTCACGTGAAATTCCACAAGATCAGCGCCGCGGTGCGCGAGCCGATCCTCTCCGCGGGACAGGTCGATGCCGTCGCCGGCTTCAGCTATCTCTCGGCAGTGAACCTGCGCGACCGCGGCGTGCCAGGCGGCGATCTCGTCGCGCTTCGCTATGCCGATTATGGTTGCGAGGCCTATGGCTTTGCCGTCGTGGTCAACCCGGCTTTCGCCGCGGCCAAGCCGGACACCGTGAAGGGATTCGTCCGCGCATTGATCGCCGGCATCAACGCGACCGTCAAGGACCCGGCGCGTGCGGCGGACGAAGCCGCGAGCCGCATCGACGGCGGCGATCGCGATCTTGAGCTGGAGCGGCTGCGCACCGTCCTCGTCGACAACATCCTGACGGACGAGGTCCGTCGCAACGGCCTCGGCGACATCGACCCGGCGCGCATGGATCGCGCGATCGACCAGATCGGGCAGGATTTCAAATTCCGCAACCGGCCGGCGGCGGGCGACATCTTCGACAGCGGGTTCTTGCCGCCAGTTGCAGGGCGGTTGATCAACTGAGCAAAACCGACAGCTTCCGCTATATCTCACGGGCGATCCCTGATTAGAGTATGCGCTCACTCCGTTCCAGCCGCCCGAGCTCCTCGCCCATGCCCATTCTCCGCCTCTACACCCGCGTTCTCGAGCTGCTCGGTAAGGAGGCACGGCTGGGCTGGCTGCTTGCGGTCGTCAATCTCCTGCTTGCGGGCTCGCAATTCGCCGAACCGGTGCTGTTCGGCCGGATCGTCGATGTGCTCTCCGGCAAGACGGTCGCAGGCTCCAACTCGGCCTGGCCGTTCCTGGTTGCATGGGTCGCGTTCGGACTGTTCACCATCGTCTGCAGCGCGGTCGTAGCGTTGCAGGCCGACCGGCTCTCCCACCGCCAGCGGCAGGCGGTCCTGACGGACTATTTCGAGCACATCCTGCAGCTGCCTCTGACCTTCCATTCGGGCACCCATTCGGGCCGGTTGATGAAGGTGATGCTGAACGGCACAGATGCGCTGTGGCGGTTATGGGTCGGCTTCTTTCGAGAGCATTTTGCCGCGATCCTCTCGGTCGTGGTGCTGCTGCCGCTATCGCTCTACCTGAACTGGCGGCTTGCAATCCTGCTGTTCGTGCTCTGCATCGTCTTCACCGCGCTGACCACCTTCGTGGTGCGCAGAACCTTCGGCATGCAGATGGAGGTGGAGGAGCACTACAGCGAGCTCTCCGCGCGCGCGTCCGACGCCCTTGGCAACGTCGCGCTGGTGCAGAGTTTCGTCCGCGTCGAATCCGAGGTGAAGGGCCTGCGCTCCGTCGCCGACGAGTTGCTAGCGGCGCAAATGCCGGTGCTGTCGTGGTGGGCACTCGTCACCGTCATCACGCGCGCCTCCACCACGATCACCGTGCTCGCGATCTTCACTTTCGGCATCGCGCTGCACGACCAGGGGCTGACCTCTGTCGGCGAGATCGTCATGTTCGTGAGCTTCGCGACGCTTCTGATCCAGAAGCTGGAGCAGGTCGTGAGCTTCATCAACAACGTGTTCATGGAAGCCCCGCGCCTGCGCGAGTTCTTCAACGTGCTCGATGCGGTTCCTGCGGTGCACGACCGGCACGACGCGATCGATGCGGGTCGGCTCTCCGGCCTCGTCGAATTCAACGACGTCACCTTCTCCTATGACGGCAAGCGGCCGGCGGTCGAGGACCTCTCCTTCACCGCGCTTCCCAGCCAGACCATCGCACTGGTCGGCGCGACGGGCGCCGGCAAGTCGACGGCGATTGCGCTGCTGCATCGCGCCTTCGATCCGCAGTCCGGCTTCATCAGGATCGACGGCATGGACGTGCGCGGGGTGACGCTGACATCGCTGCGGCGGAACATCGGCGTGGTCTTTCAGGAGGCGCTGCTGTTCAACCGCTCGATCGCGGAGAATTTGCGCGTCGGCAAGCCGGACGCCACCGAGGCCGAGATGCGCAAGGCGGCGGAGCGCGCGCAGGCGCTCGAATTCATCGAGCGCAGCGGCGGCTTCGAGACCAATGCCGGCGAGCGGGGCCGGATGCTGTCGGGTGGTGAGCGCCAGCGGCTGTCGATCGCACGTGCACTGCTGAAGGATCCGCCGATCCTGATCCTGGACGAGGCGACGAGCGCACTCGACGCCGTCACCGAGGCCAAGGTGAATACCGCTCTCGACGAAGTGATGAAGGGCCGCACCACCTTCGTGATCGCCCACCGTCTCTCCACCATCCGCAATGCCACGCGTATCCTGGTGTTCGAGAACGGGCGCGTGATCGAAAGCGGAACTTTCGATGAACTCGTGGCCAAAGGCGGCCATTTCGCCGACCTCGCCAGGGCTCAATTCATGGTTCAGGAGAACGCACGGGCCAGCGTGACAGCGGCTGAGGCTGCCGCGACGGCCGCCAAGTCGCCTTAACAAGCCGCCTTGGCAAGTCCCCATCGTATCGTCGAAATTCGGCCCATTTCATTGCGGAATACCCGGCTGATGCCCCTATTCCCGACGCACCAGCCGGTATAGGTTTGCGGCGCCGCAAGCGGCGGCGCTGGATTTCAGAACCGAACATCAGATCACGAGAGCCGACCGGAACCGGCGGGTCTCCAAGGACCGGAATCGGATAGTGCACGCTCTTCGCCCGCTGCTTCGTCAATCCCTGTTCAACCTGTTCGCCGCGGCACTCGCGTGTGCCGCGTTGCTCGCGCCGCGCGCGGCGAGCGCCGAAGCGCTGCTCCTGATCGAGGCCGATAGCGGCAAGGTGCTGCAGGCGGAGAACGCGACCATTCCCTGGTATCCGGCTTCCGTCACCAAGATCATGACCGCCTATGTGACGCTGAAGGCGGTCAAGGACGGCAAGCTCACACTCGACACACTGCTCACGGTTTCGCCGACGGCAGCCTCGCAGTCGCCCTCGAAGATGGGCTTTCGCCCGGGAACGCAGCTTACCGTCGACAACGCGCTCAAGATGATGATGGTGAAATCGGCGAACGACATGGCCGTCGTGCTCGCCGAAGGCGTTGGCGGTTCGATCGATGGTTTCTCGGCGCTGATGAACGACACGGCGCAGAAGCTCGGCATGACGCAGACGAGTTACGTCAATCCGAACGGCCTGCCCGCCGACGGACAGATCACCTCCGCGCGGGATCTTGGCATTCTCGCGCGCTCGTTCCTGCGCGACCTGCCCGAGTACGAGTACTTCGTGCACATTCCGGCAATCCGCTTCGGCAAGCGCGTCACCGGCAATTTCAACAAGCTGATCGGCCGCTATCCCGGCGCCGACGGTTTCAAGACCGGCTTCATCTGCGCCTCCGGCTACAATCTCGTCGCGTCGGCCACCCGCAACGGCCGCCGGCTGATCGCCGTCGTGCTGGGCGCCAACTCCGGGACCGCGCGCGCGGTGAAGGCGGCGCAGCTGCTGGAGCGCGGCTTCTCGCAAGATAATCTCACCTGGCTCCGCCCCTCGCTCGGCACCGTTGACAAGCTGGTCCCGGTCGACGCCTCGCCGCCGAACCTGCGTGACGACATGTGCGGCGGCCATCGCAAGCGGCCGGCCAGCGACGATGACGACGCGCTGATCGCGGCCAATGGCGGCACGTCCGGGTCCGCCTCGGCCACCGGCGGCGAAGCCCAAGTCACCTTCTTCACGGCCGGGCTTCAGCCGCCTCTGATGAAGGCCTCCGAGCTGATGGCCTCGGCCCCGGCGGCGGCCGAGCCCGTGCTGGTGTATACCGGTCCGACCCGCACCGGGACCGCCCTGATCGCGGCGGTCGCGGCCGATGCCGACCAGCAGGCCACGCCAAAGCCGCGTGGCAAGAAGTCGCGCGTCGCCAAAAAGCCCGACGCGGCAGACAAGCCGAAGGATGCCAAGACGGCGGCGGCGAAGCCCGATGCCAAGACGGCGGCGGCCGCAAAGCCGGCCGACGGCAAGTCCGCAGCTAAGCCGGCCGGTACCAAGCATGCCGCAGCCAAGCCCGATGCGGTGGCAAAGCCTGCGGTGAGCGGCGAGGCGGCCAAGCCCGCCAAGCCCAAGGCCGCGACCAAGCCCGCCAAGCCCGCCAACAACAGTTAACAGCCGACGCGAGGCGAGACCGCGCCGCACTTCGCAGTTGCGGCAGCGCCATTTGCAAGGATTCCGGTAGCCACTCCCTGACGTTTGTCCTAAGCCTCGACCGCTTGCCACCCGTTCCGGCAGGCTCGATACTGACGGCAACGAGGCAAGCCCGAGACACAACGGGCTCTGGTCAATGAGGGGAGTTTCCATGGAGCGCATCTGGCTTAAGCAATATCCGCCCGGCGTCCCCGCCGATATCGAGCCGACGCAATATTCATCGCTGGTCGACCTCCTGGAGGAGAGCTTCGCCAAGTTCGCCGACCGCAAGGCGTTCATCTGCATGGACAAGTCGATCAGCTATCGCGACCTCGACCAGATGTCGCTGGCGATGGCGTCCTATCTGCAAGGGCGCGGCCTGCAACGCGGCGCCCGCGTCGCGATCATGATGCCGAACGTGCTGCAATATCCGGTCGCGACCGCAGCCGTGCTGCGCGCCGGTTTCGCGGTGGTCAATGTCAATCCGCTCTACACGCCGCGCGAGCTCGAGCACCAGCTCAAGGATTCCGGCGCCGAAGCCATCATCGTGCTCGAGAACTTCGCCCACACCGTCGAGCAGGTGATCGCCAAGACGCAAGTCAAGCACGTCATCGTCGGCAGCATGGGCGACCTGCTCGGCTTCAAGGGAGTGATCGTCAATCTGGTCGTCCGCCGCGTCAAGAAGATGGTGCCGGCATGGTCGCTGCCGGGCGCGGTGTCCTTCAACGACGCGATCTCCGCCGGCCGCTCTCTGGCCTTCAACAAGCCGAAGCTGTCACCCGGCGACGTCGCCTTCCTGCAATATACCGGCGGCACCACCGGCGTGTCCAAGGGCGCCACCCTGCTTCATCGCAACATCGTCGCCAACGTCCTGCAGAACGACGCCTGGCTGCAGCCGGCGATGGCCGCGCCGCCGCATGTCGATCAACTCATGGTCGTTTGCGCGCTGCCGCTCTATCACATCTTCGCGCTGACAGCCTGCTACCTTCTCGCGGTGCGCGCCGGCGGCTGCAATCTCCTGATCCCCAATCCGCGCGACATCCCGGGCTTCATCAAGGAATTGGCGAAGTACCAGGTCAACAACTTCCCTGCCGTGAACACGCTCTACAACGGCCTGATGCATCATCCCGACTTCAAAAAGCTCGACTTCTCCAAGCTGAAGATCTCGAACGGTGGCGGCATGGCGGTGCAGCGCCCCGTCGCCGAGCAGTGGAAGGCCATCACGGGCTGCTCCATCGCCGAAGGCTACGGCCTGTCGGAGACATCTCCGACGCTGACCTGCAACACCACGACCAATCCGGAGTTCAACGGCACTATCGGCATCCCCGTGCCCTCGACCTGGATCTCGATCCGCGACGACGACGGCAACGAGATGCCGCTCGGCCAGCCCGGCGAGATCTGCGCCAAGGGCCCGCAGGTGATGTCGGGCTACTGGAACAGGCCGGAGGAGACGGCCAAGGTGATGACCGCGGACGGCTATTTCCGCACCGGCGACATCGGCATCATGGACGAGAAGGGCTACACCAAGATCGTGGACCGCAAGAAGGACATGATCCTGGTCTCCGGCTTCAACGTCTATCCGAACGAGATCGAGGAAGTGATCGCGAGCAACCCCGGGGTGCTCGAATGCGCCGTCATCGGCATTCCCGATTCCAAGTCGGGGGAGGCGGTGAAGGCGTTCGTGGTCAAGAAGGACCCGAACCTCACGGCGGAGGCCCTGGTCAAGTTCTGCCAGGAGCAGCTGACGGGCTACAAGGTGCCCAAGCACATCGAATTCCGCACCGACCTGCCGAAGACCAATGTCGGCAAGATCCTGCGGCGGCAGCTGCGCGACGAGAAGAAGGCGGAGGCGGCGTAAGCGCCTCTTTCGTTCATGACCGACGACGGCAACATCAGTCCGGCCGGCATCCTCGCCTTCTGGCGCGAGGCCGGCCGCGATGCCTGGTACGAGCGCAACGACGCATTCGACGCGGAGATCAGGCGCCGCTTTCTCGCGCTGTGGCAGAAGGCGGTCGCCGGCGAACTCTCGTCATGGGAGGCGACCGATGAGGGCGCACTCGCGCTCGTCATCGTGCTCGACCAGTTTCCGCGCAACATGTTTCGCGGCACGTCGCAGGCCTTTGCCAGCGATGCGCTGGCGCGCGACGTCGCCCGCCGCGCCATTGCGCGGGGCGCAGATCAAAGGATCGATCCGGTCCTGCTCGAATTCCTCTATTTGCCCTTCATGCATTCCGAGCACCTGCCCGACCAATTGCACTGCGTCGCGCTGTTTCAAAACACCGACAATGCCGAAAATCTGAAATACGCGCGTGAGCACGCCGACATCATCCGGCGGTTTGGCCGCTTCCCCCACCGCAACCATCTGCTCGGCCGCGACACCACCCCGGACGAGCAGGCCTTCCTCGACGGCGGCGGGTTCGCCGGCTGATGACATAACGGTGAAGGGTCCCGCCCTCACCGCCTGCCCTACCGGCAACATTGTGCAGCGCCGCCGCACGGTCTAA
Source organism: Bradyrhizobium sp. MI1.4 (assembly GCF_055811315.1). NCBI lineage: Bacteria > Pseudomonadati > Pseudomonadota > Alphaproteobacteria > Hyphomicrobiales > Nitrobacteraceae > Bradyrhizobium > Bradyrhizobium sp. MI1.4. Next base: position 162,202 of record NZ_JBVVPP010000006.1, read on the forward strand.
AAAGCGGGACCGATTTTCAGGGAGACTGACGATGGCGATCCAGACTGGCGACAAACTGCCCGAGGCGAAATTCCGCGTGATGACGGCCGAAGGCCCGCAGGTGAAGACCACCGACGACATCTTCAAGGGCAAGAAAGTGGCGCTGTTCGCGGTGCCCGGCGCCTATACGGGCACCTGCCACAAGATGCATCTGCCGAGCATTTTCCTCAACGCCTACGCCCTGAAGGACAAGGGCGTCGACACCATCGCCATCGTCTCCGTCAACGACGCCTTCGTCATGAACGCCTGGAAGCGCGATACCGACCAGCGCGACGAGGCCATCTTCCTCGCCGACGGCAATGCCGACTTCACCAAGTCGATCGGCATGGAGCTCGACGCCTCCGGCAACGGTCTCGGCATCCGCTCCAAGCGCTATTCGATGCTGGTCGAGGACGGCGTGGTCAAGAAGCTGAACCTCGAGGCGATGCCCGGCAAGGTCGAGGTGTCCGGCGGCGATACGCTGCTCGGGCAGCTGTAAGCTTTAGACGCCGCTTTCAGCCACAAACGACTCTGTCATGCCCCGCGAAAGCGGGGCATTCAGTATTCCAGAGCAGTTGTTGTTGAATCGAGAGGCCGCTGCGTACTGGATCGCCCGGTCAAGCCGGGCGATGACGGCGGAGCATGAGGAAGGAGCGCCGACCGCGCGCCTACTCCGCCAGCCTCTGCTGCAACCGCGCCTTCACGATCCCGTCGCGCGCGAGCTGGTCGGCGCGTTCGTTCTCGGGATGGCCTGCGTGACCTTTGACCCAGTGCCACCGCACGTCATGGGCCTTCAGCGCGGCATCCAGGCGCTGCCATAGCTCGACATTCTTCACCGGCTTCTTGTCGGCGGTGCGCCAGCCGTTGCGCTTCCAGCCGTGGATCCAGCCGGTAATGCCCTGACGGACATATTGGCTGTCGGTATAGAGATCGACCGTGCACGGCTTCTTCAGCGCTTCCAACGCGGAGATCGCCGCCATCAATTCCATCTGGTTATTGGTGGTGTGGCGCTCACCACCGTTCAGTTCTTTTTCCTTGTCGCCGAACTTCAGGATCGCGCCCCAGCCGCCGGGCCCCGGATTTCCCGAGCAGGCGCCGTCGGTGTAGATCGTGACAATCGGAAGCTCGCTCACGCCACCAGCCCCGACGGCATCAGCCCGTAGTCGCGCACGCTGGAAACGCTCTGGTGGAAGCGCAGCTTGCGGACATATTCCAGCGGATCCTTCGGCCGAACCAGCGCGCCGGGCGGAACGTTGAGCCAGTCGACCAGCCGCGTCAGCAGGAAGCGCATCGCAGCGCCGCGCGCGAGCAGCGGCAGCGCTGCCTCTTCCGGCTCGGACAGCTTTCGCACGCGGCCATAGGCATTGAGGAAGGCCCGCGCCTTGGTGACGTTGAAGGAATGATCCGGCTCGAAGCACCAGGCGTTGAGGCAGATCGCGACATCATAGGCGAGCCAGTCATTGCAGGCGAAAGTGAAGTCGATGATCCCTGACAACTTGTCGCCGAGAAAGAAGACGTTGTCGTTGAAGAGGTCGGCGTGGATCACGCCTTCGGGCAGAAGCGTCGGCCAGACCCCGCTCTCGAGGTAGTCGAGCTCTTGGCTCAGGAACGCGCGCAGGCCGGGCTGCACCTCGTCGGCCCGGTGTGATGCGGCATCGAACAGCGGCCGCCAGCCCGGGACCGACAGCGCGTTCGCACGCCTGATCGCGAAATTCGCGCCGGCCAGATGCATCCTGGCGAGCCCCTCGCCAACGCCGGCGCAATGGACCGCGTTCGGCTTGCGCGGCCAGACGCCTTCGAGAAAGGTGATGATCGCGGCCGACCGGCCCGACAGCTCGCGCAACGCCTCGCCGTCCGTTCCCTTCACCGGCAGCGGGCAGTTGACGCCGTGCTCGGCAAGATGCGTCATCAGCGCGAGGAAGAACGGCAGATCGTTCTTCGCCACGCGCTTCTCATAGAGCGTGAGGATGAACGACCCCTTGGTCGTATGCAGCAGGAAGTTGGAATTTTCGACGCCCTCGGCGATGCCCTTGTAGGAGAGCAACTCGCCGAGATCGTATTGGTTGAGGAAGTCCGCAAGCTCGTCGGCGGCAACGTCGGTGTAGACCGCCATGAACGTCTACTCGGCGGCGGCTTCGGGGCGCACCTGGCGCGGCAGCGGGAAGAACTCGTTCTCTTCCGCGGCCGAGACCGTCTCCACATGCAGCGTGAAGCGCTCGGCGAACGCGTCCATGATCTCCTCGACGATCACTTCCGGTGCCGAGGCACCCGCGGTGATGCCGAGGCTGGTGATGTTCTCGAACCGCTTCCAGTCGATTTCGGTGGCGCGCTGCGCCAGCACGGCGATCGGGCAACCCTCGCGTTCGGCGACTTCGCGCAGGCGCTGCGAGTTCGACGAGTTCGGCGCACCGACCACGATCAGGGCGTCGACCACCGGCGCCACCTTCTTCACCGCGAGCTGGCGGTTGGTGGTGGCGTAGCAGATGTCTTCCTTGTGCGGCCCGTTGATGTTCGGGAAGCGTTCCTTCAGGAGCGCCACGATCTCCGCGGTGTCGTCGATCGACAACGTGGTCTGGGTCACGAAGGCGAGGTTGTTCGGGTCCTTCGGGGCGATGGTCTTGGCGTCCTCGGCAGTCTCGATCAGGGTCACGGCGCCGGTCGGGAGCTGGCCGAGCGTGCCCACCACCTCCGGATGATGGGAATGCCCGATCAGGAAGATCTCGCGGCCGCGCTTGAAATGGATCGCGGCCTCGCGGTGCACCTTGGTGACCAGGGGGCAGGTCGCATCCAGCGAGAACAAATTGCGGGAGGTGGCGTCGGCCGGGACCGATTTCGGCACGCCATGGGCCGAGAACACCACCGGCGCGGTGGTGTTTTCCGGGATCTCGGCGAGTTCCTCGACGAAGATCGCGCCCTTCTTCTTCAACCCATCGACGACGTATTTATTGTGCACAATCTCGTGGCGAACATAGACGGGGGCGCCGTATTTATCGAGCGCCCGTTCCACGGTGTCGATCGCCCGGACCACCCCGGCGCAGAAGCCACGGGGAGAACAAAGCACGATCTTGAGGTCTGGTTTGGCTGACATTGAGCGATCTCGGGACCGAATCACCTCGCCAAATGGGCGGGAAGCGGTCGATGGATGAACAGGGCTTGGGTACGGTCTTACAGAGACTTCAGAGGGAATTGGGCCCCCTTTCGGGCGCTGTCAAGGCACTATCTATAGCAGAACCATTGCGTGGCTAGCCCCTCCGGGCTTATATAGCGCGAATTCCCAGTCATCGCTGATGACCACCGGTTTCGCCTCCAAAGGGGTGGGCGAAGCACAAAGGAGATTTGCCATGAGCAACGCACCTCTGATGCCCAAGGCGACCGCCGTCTGGCTGCTCGACAATACCGCGCTGACCTTCGATCAGGTCGCCGATTTCACCAAAATGCACCCCCTCGAGGTGCGCGCGATCGCCGATGGCGACGCCGCCCAGGGCATCAAGGGCATGGATCCCCTTTCCAATGGCCAGCTGACCCGCGAGGAAATCGAGAAGGGCGAGAACAACCCGGACTACCGGCTCCGCCTCCAGGAGAGCAAGGTGGTGCTGCCGCCGCAGCCCAAGCGCAAGGGCCCGCGCTACACCCCGGTCTCGCGCCGCCACGAACGCCCGAGCGCCATCCTCTGGCTGCTGCGCAACCATCCCGAGCTCAAGGACGCCCAGATCATGCGCCTGGTCGGCACGACCAAGAGTACGATCGCGAGTGTCCGCGATCGCACCCACTGGAACACCTCCCAGCTGACGCCGATCGATCCCGTCACCCTCGGCCTCTGCTCGCAGATCGAGCTCGATTTCGAGGTCGCGCGCGCGGCGAAGGAAAAGCCGATCGACGCAGCCTATGGCGGCGCCACTTTGCTGCCGGCCTCAGAAACCACCAAGAAGGACGAGTACGAACCCGCGGAGAGGTCCAGCGACGATCTCAACGTCGATGCTGTGTTCGCCAAGCTGAAGACGCTCGGCGGCAAGAAGCAGGACCAGGAGGAGGAGTAATCCTTCCACTTCAGTCGTCATCGAATGCAAACGCGGCGGGGAAACTCGCCGCGTTTTTAGTCTGACGCAAGAAGCTTCAGCAACCTCGTCATTGCGAGCGCAGCGGCGCAGCGCAGCCTTTATGGCCGGTCCGGATGGTTCAGCATGTATTCGCCGAGGTCGCGCTGGCGGCGGTCGGCGCGGGTGGTCGCGGAACTGCGCTGGACGTCGCGGTCCTTGCGGCACGCCACGTATTCGGGCGATCCGGCCGCATAGCCGCGGCTCTGGCAGACCGCGTCGTCATCATCGCCGCCCATCGCCACCGGCGTCTGGTAGCGCGCGGAGCAGGCGGAGAGAATGAGGCCCGCAAATGCAATCGCTAGAAACGGCTTCGAATTCATGGCAGGCCCTTCATCCTCATGGTGAGGAGCCCGCGCAGCGGGCGTCTCGAACCATGCAGGCCAAGCTGCCGCAGCGGGGCCTTTCATCCTTCGAGACGCGCGCCAGGCGCGCTCCTCAGGATGAGGATTGAGCGGAAAAATGCGGCCTATTCAAGCCCCATTGCAAACCTCACACCCGCCCCTTCAGCGCATCGCCGATCTCGTCCAGCACCTTGGGGTCCTCGATCGTCGCCGGCATGGTCCAAGCTTCACCATCTGCGATCTTCTTGATCGTGCCGCGCAAGATCTTTCCGGATCGCGTCTTGGGCAGGCGGCCGACGGTGATGGCGAGCTTGAACGCGGCAACGGGACCGAGCTTGTCGCGCACCAGCGCGACGATCTCCTTCTCGATCTCGGCCGGGGCCCGTTTCACACCCGCCTTGAGCACCAGGAAGCCGCAGGGCACCTCGCCCTTGATCGCGTCCTTGACGCCGAGCACGGCGCATTCAGCGACATCGGGATGCGAAGCCAGGATCTCCTCCATGCCGCCGGTGGAGAGCCGATGGCCGGCGACGTTGATGATGTCGTCGGTGCGGCCCATGACGAAGACATAGCCGTCGTCGTCCTTGTAGCCGGCATCCGACGTTTTGTAGTAGCCGGGGAATTCGGTGAGATAGGCTTCCTTGAACCGTTCGTCCTGATTCCACAGCGTCGGCAGACAGCCCGGCGGCATCGGAAGCTTGATGACGATCGAACCCATGGTGTTCGGACCGACCGGCTTTGCCGCTTCGTCGACCACGTCGACCTGATAGCCCGGCATCGGCACCGTCGGCGACCCGTGCTTCACCGGCAGCTGACCTAAGCCAACCGGATTGCCGGCGATGCACCAGCCGGTTTCGGTCTGCCACCAATGGTCGATCACAGGCACTTTCAACTGCTGCTCCGCCCATTCCACCGTCGGCGGATCGGCGCGCTCGCCGGCCAGGAACAGCGTGCGGAACGTCGAGAGGTCGTATTGCCGGATGAATTTTCCTTCCGGATCTTCTTTCCGGATCGCGCGGAACGCGGTCGGCGCAGTAAAGAAGGCGACGGCCTTGTGCTCGCTGATCACGCGCCAGAACGCGCCGGCATCGGGCGTGCCGACCGGCTTGCCCTCATACATGATCGAGGTCGCGCCATGCAGCAGCGGGCCGTAGACGATGTAGCTGTGGCCGACCACCCAGCCGATGTCGGAGCCGCACCACCAGACCTCGCCCGGCTTGACGCCATAAAGGTTGAACATGGACCATTTCACCGCGACGAGATGGCCGCCATTGTCGCGCACGACACCCTTGGGAATGCCGGTCGTGCCTGACGTATAGAGGATGTAGAGCGGATCGGTAGCGGCGACGGGCACACAAGGCGCCTTCTTGCCGTCGTTCATCGCCTTGCGGCGCAGGCCCGCCCAATCATAGTCGCGGCCGGGCGTGAGGGCGCAGACGAGCTGCGGACGTTGCAGCACGATGCAGGCCTTCGGCTTTGCCCCCGCAAGCCTGATCGCCTCGTCGAGCAGCGGCTTGTACCGCACGATCCGGCCGGGCTCGATGCCGCAACTCGCCGACAGAATCAACTTTGGCTGCGCATCGTCGATGCGGGTGGCGAGCTCTTTCGCGGCAAAGCCACCGAACACCACGGAGTGCACCGCGCCAATGCGCGCGCAGGCGAGCATCGCGACGACGGCCTCGGGGACCATCGGCATATACAGGATGACGCGATCGCCCTTGGCGACACCAAAATCCTGCATGATGGCGGCAAGCGCCTGCACTTCGGCCAGCAGTTCGGCGTAGGTGAATTTGGTGACGCTATTTGCCAGCGGCGAATCATGGATCAGCGCGACCTGGTCGGCGCGGCCGCGTTCGACCTGACGGTCAAGCGCGTTGTAGCAGGTGTTGACGACGCCACCGCTGAACCAGCGGCCGTAGACGCCTTGCGAGGGATCGAATATCTTTTTCGGTGGCTCGATCCAGTCGATCTCCTTGGCCACCTCGGCCCAAAAGCCCTTGGGGTCAGCCAGCGAGCGCGCATAAACCTCGTGATAGAGACTTTTTCCGTCGATGTTTCCTCGGACGTTCATTCCCGCGCTCCCGTTCCCTTATTCGCCTGGCCTTGACCTTGTTGCAGGACAGACGTCCCGCCATGACAGGGATCAAGTACCGGCCTTGTTTGAGGGGTATTTTCCCGGGAACGGGCCGCGGTTCAAGCTGAAAAGGACAATGCTCAGCTATCCATCGCATTCAGCCGCTGCAGCCGCTCCTGCATGACCTTCCTGAGATCATAGCCGGGGCGGCCGAAGCTCGTATTGCGGGTGGTGAGGAAATCGCGCTGGGTGCGACGGAGGCCGCCGGCGAAGCGGGACCCGGCCGATTTCAGCACGCGCTCGTAGGTCTCGGCGATCTGGCGATCGAGCACCCCCAGCTGCGGATCGGCACAAATCACCTTCTCAACCTCGCGCTTCGCAGTGGCACAATCGAACGACGGGCCATTGCCGGAATTCGCCGCGAGTGGCCGCAGCGGCTCGCCGCCGAATTTCGCAATCTCCGCGATCATGGCACGGCGGCCGGCGGCGGCGTTGTCGTTGCCGGATCGAGCCGCAGCGCGGTCTCATAGTCGGCCAGCGCCTTCCTGCGTTCGCCCATCTTCTTGTAGAGCACGGCGCGGTTATTGTAGGTCTGCGCGAAATTCGGATCCAGTTTCAGCGCGGCCTCGTAATCGCTCAGCGCCGCGCCAAGCTCGCCCTTGAGGTGGTAGGAATCGCCGCGGTTTGTGAAGAAATTCGGCCGCGGTGCCAGCCGGAGCGCCTGATCGTAATCGGCAATCGCCTTGTCGTACTCCCCCATCGCGGCCAGCGCCAGCCCGCGATTATCGTAATATTCGGGCACCTTCGGATCGAGCCGGATCGCCTCGCCGTCGTCGGCAACCGACTTGTCGAGCTGGCCGAGCTTCTTGTAGGCGGCGCCACGATTGGTGTAGCTGCGCGGCCGGTTCGGATCGAGCCGCAACGCCTCGCTGAGATCGCGGATCGCCTTCTCGTTGTCGCCGCCGAGATAATAGGTCACGCCGCGGTCGGACCAGGCCTGTGCATTGTCAGGCTTCAGCCTGATCGCCTGGTCGTAATCGGCAAGCGCGCGGTCGAGCCGGTGCTGGTTGGTGTAGACGACGCCGCGCAGCTCGTAAGATTCCGAATCCTGCGGATCGAGCTCGATGGCCTTGCTGAGGTCCGCCGCGGCGCGGTTGAGATCGCCGCCGGCCTCGCGCAGGAGATCGCCACGCAGGCGCCAGGCTTTTGCGTTCTTGCCATCGAGTGCGATGGCGCGATCGATATCTCGCAGCGCCTGCGTGAGGCCGCCCGAGGTTCGCGCATTGGCGTCGGCGCGCACCAGCAATGCCGCGGCGCGATCGAGGGATGGATTCGAGGCCTGGTCGATGATGGCGCTGCAGGCCGGGATCAGCTCAGCCGGAGCGGCCTTGCTCCCGATTACGCAATCGACGCCGGCCGAAGCAGAGGCGACGAGAACGACGCTCATTGCCGCGCTGAGCAGGAGCGAGCGAAACGAGATTTTTGCAAACGAGAGCATTTGCGCGGAAGGATGCGTGCCGCACATGGCATAGGGCTCCGGGACATCAGGCTTTCACCATTGTCGCGGCAGCCAAAGAATCGGTTCAAATCGAGGCGTGCCAGCGGCGCACCGATCCCTTCCCTCCTTCGTCCCGCTCTTACGAGCGAGACGAGGAGCCTCAATACCCGTCCACCCCGTTGAGCCGCTGCAGCCGCTCCTGCATCGCCTTCTTCAAATCGTACCCCGGCCGGCCGAACCCGGCGTTGCGGCGGGCGATGAAATCGTCCTGCTCGCGCTGAAGCGCCTTCGCTTCGCCTGCATTGCGGGCTTCGCGCAACACGCGCGCGTTGGCGGCAAAGACCTCACGGTCGAGATCAGCGAGCTCGCGGTTGGCGCAGATCGCCTTCTCGACGGGACGGCGCGCACCCTTGCAAATGAAGCTGGGCTTGCCCGCGACCGCCATCTGCGCGCCGATCCGCTCGATCTCGCGCGCCATCGCCTTGTTATTGACCTTGGCCTTCTCGTGGTTCGGATCGATCTTCAACGCTGCGCCGAAATCCTGCACCGCCTTGGGCTTGTCGCCCTTCCTTAGCCAGAGCTCGCCCCGCGCGTTGAAGATATCGGCAAGACCGGAATCGAGCTCCAGCGCGCGGCTGTCGTCGGCGATCGCGCGGTCGACTTGGTCGTGCCGCGCATAAAGCCCGCCGCGCGCGATCAGCGCCCTGATCAGGTCGCCTTTCGCCGTCTTCTCGTTGTCGATCACGGCAGCGCAGGCCGTGGCGGCCTTGTCAATGTCGTCGGCTGCGGCGGCCGCGAGGCACGGCGCGATGTCGACCTGCGGCACCGCGGCCGGCTCGCCGCCGGTCGCAGCATGAGCCGCAACGAACGAGAGCGCAAAGAGCAACCCGGCGCCGGACCATTGAATGAGAAAACGCATGCTCGCCACAGTTGGAAAGTCTTGAGTTAAGGTCCGCCTTGAGGTCTTGCCTTGGGGCTGCATCATCCATCATACGACCGGATTGGTGCTAGCTTGTGGCGCCGCTCAAATCGGGTTCGGGGATCAACGTGTCGACATTCGAATGGATCATCGTGCTTCTGCTCGGCGCCGTTGCATTATCGGCGCTGGCGCGGCGGATCAAGGTCCCCTACCCGACCTTTCTCGCAATCGGGGGCGCACTGATCGCCTTTGTGCCGTCGAGCCCGTCCTGGACGCTGGAGCCCGACCTGGCGTTGGCTCTTTTTGTCGCACCGGTCCTGCTCGATGCCGCCTTCGACACCTCGCTGCGCGATCTCCGCAACAATTGGGTTCCGGTCTCCACCCTCGTCGTCGCCGCGGTCGGCTTGACCACGGCCGCTGTGGCCTACGTCGCGCACCGGCTGATGCCTGATATGCCCTGGGCCGCCGCGGTTGCGCTCGGCGCCATCGTGGCCCCGCCGGACGCGGCCGCCGCGGTCGCGATCCTGAGCCAGGTGAAGCTGCCTCACCGCATGGTGAAGGTCCTGGAAGGCGAGAGCCTGCTCAACGACGCGACCGCGCTCCTGATCTATCGCATCGCCGTCGGAGCGATCGCCACCGAGCATCTGGCATGGAGCCAGGTCGCGCCAACCATGGCTCTGGCGCTGGTCGGCAGCGTCGTTGCCGGCTATCTCGCCGCGCGAGTCATGCCACTGGTGATCGTGCAGATCACGGAGGCTCCCAGTTCGATCATCATGCAATTCGCCACTACCTTCATGGTCTGGATCGGCGCTGAACATCTCGGCCTCTCCGGCATCCTCACCATCGTCGTGTACGCCATCACGATGGCACGCGCTGCACCCGCTCGCATGCCGGCGCGGTTGCGGGTGCCGTCCTACGCGGTGTGGGATACGATGGTGTTCGTGCTCAACGTGCTCGCGTTCATGCTGATCGGCATGCAGATGCGACCGATCTGGACGCGGCTGGACGCGGACGTGCGCTGGGACTATTGCCTGGCCGCCGCCTGGATCCTGCTCACCGTGGTCCTGGTCCGGTTGGCCTGGGTCACGCTCTACCGCACGACGCTACGCACGCTGGTGGCGCACGGGATCTATCACCCCAAGGATCCGAAGCAGGTCGCCTCCGCCAAGGGCGGCCTCATCATCTCCTGGTGTGGCATGCGCGGCCTCGTCACGCTCGCCACCGCCTTTGCCTTGCCGGAAAACTTTCCGCATCGTGACTTCATCGTCTTCTCGGCGTTTGCGGTCGTGCTCGGCACGCTGGTCGTGCAGGGCCTGACCTTGCGGCCGCTGATCCTGGCGTTCGGCCTCAAGGACGACGATCCCGTCGGCATCGAGGTCGCGCGCGCCCGCGCCGTCGCCTATCGCGCGGCGCTCGACGCGATCGAGGACGATCCGTCGGAGGAAGCCGAAATCCTGCGGCTCGAATATCGTGCCATCCTGATGCAGGCCGACGACGATCCCCATGGTGGCATCACCAACGGCGAATTGCCCGCCGATCCGCTGCGCCGCCGCGCCATCGAAGCCGCGCGAAAATCGATCTTCGACCTCCGGGCCACCGAGGTGATCGGTGACGACGCGTTTCACAGGGTCGAGGAGGAGCTCGATCGCGCGGAACTGAGCGCGGGGGGTTAGATTTTCGTCATCCCGACAAGCACCCTGCACAGGTGGCTAGGGGTTTGAACCAAACGCCGCCTCTCCAGACTCATCCCTCATGACGACCCTGATCGACGACCGTCGTGTGCGCGCGCGAGATGCGTCGCCCGCACGATATTTCTATCTCCACATGGCACTGGCCTGCGCGGCCACCGCCTTTCTCGGCTTCGCACCGACCTATTTTGTGCCGCTCGCGAACCGGACATTGTCCGCAAGCCCCGTCATTCATTTCCACGGCCTGTTGTTCTTCACCTGGTCTCTCTATTTCGTGATCCAGACGTGGCTCGCCGCCTCAGGCCGCATGGTCAATCACCGTGCGCTCGGCATAGCCGGCGTTTCGCTCGCGACCGCGATGACGATCTTCGGCTTCCTCGCCTCCGTCCATGTGATGCAGCATTCCGCGGCGCTCGGCCAGAAAGAGGCCGGCATCGCCTTCTCGATCGTGCCGATGAGCGGGATCGCGTTCTTCGCTGGTGTATTCGTGCTCGCGATCATGAACACGCGAAAGCCGGAGATTCACAAACGCCTGATGCTGCTCGCGGCGGTCTCCATCCTCGATGCCGCGATCGCGCGCTGGTTTCTCACTTTCCTCGCGCCTTCGGGACCGCCAGGGCCGCCGCCGGTGCCCGTCACCATCGCGCCCGCGATGGTCGCTTCGCTGCTGCTCGTCGTCGCCATGGTACGCGACTGGCGCACCGCGGGCCGAGTGCATCCAGTCTACATCACCGGCACGCTCGCGCTGCTGGCGGTGAAGGTGCTGAACTGGCCGATCAGCGAAACGGCGGCATGGCATTCATTCGCCGGCGGGATTCTGGCGCTGGCGCAATGATGTCGTCCTGGCGAAAGCCAGGACCCATTACCCCGAATGCCGAATGTTGAAGTAGCCGGAGCCGCCAGCCTTCGTCAAACTTCTCCCTGGGGTTATGGGTCCTAGATCAGCGCTCGTTACGCTCGCTTGTCCAGGACGACGGCGAACACGGAACGACGCCTAGGCCCCCGCCTTGCACGTGATCCCGCCGTCCACCACGAGCTCGATGCCCGTCACATATTTCGCTTCGTCCGAGGCCAGGAACAGCGCGGCGTTGGCGACGTCGAAAGCGTCGCCCATGTGGCCCATCGGCACTTGCGCATCGCGCGCCCGCCACATCGCTTCAACATCGCCCTTGGCATAGCTGTTCGCAAGACCTGCGGAATGTTCCACCATCGGCGTCTTCATCAGGCCGGGCAGGATCGCGTTGACGCGGACATAGTGGCGCGCGAACTCGATCGCGGTGGTGCGGGTCATCTGGTTCATCGCCGCCTTCGAGGTGCCGTACGTGACGTAGGAGATGCCCATGTGGCGGATCGAAGCGATCGAGGAGATGTTGATGATCGAGCCACCGCCCTGTTTCACCATCACGGGGATGACGTGCTTCATGGCGAAATAGGCGCTCTTGAGGTTGACGCTGAAGACCCGGTCCCAACTTTCCTCGGTCACTTCGACCACGCTGCCCATCTCGGCGATGCCGACATTGTTGTCGAGCACGTCGATGCGGCCGTAGGCCTTGAGGCATGCCGCGACCATCGCCTCGACCTCGCGCGCATGCGAGACGTCGGCCGTGAACGCGCTCGCCTGGCCGCCTTCGTCCGCGATGATCTTCGCGGTCTCCTCGGCGGCCGCGCCGTTGCGATCGACGCAAAACACCTGCGCACCCTGGCGGGCAAAGGTGACCGCGGTGGCCTTGCCGTTGCCCCAACCAGGCCCGATCGAGCCGGCACCCACCACCATCGCAACCTTGCCCGTGAGCCGACCCATCGCGTGTCTCCCTTATTATTGTTCTTTGCAGACGATCATCTTTGTGACGTTAGCACCAATGGGATGACCGACAATCTCGGACAACGTCCGGCACTTGCCGTCATGGCATAGCCGCCATTCGCCAGCCGCGTCCGAATTGCCCAGCACGACCTCCGGCATCGGCGCGCGCGCGGGCCTCCATTGAAACCAGCCGTCGACGAGGCGCGCCTCGGGCGGCGGCTCCATGCCGGGGCCGGTGCCCTTCACGCGTGCCTGCACCAGTTCGAGCCCGGCGGGGGTGACGCGCCAGTCTTCCTGCCAGTCGACCTTCGCGATCGAATGCGTCCACACCAGTGTGAACGCGGACAGCGCCAGCGCCTTCAGGCCTGAGGCTGTGACGAGGCAGAGGCTCACACCGCCTCGACCGGCGCCGGCGGCCGCCGCCGCCACTGCCACAGCACGATCGCAGCGGCGAGCAGGAAGCCCGCGGTGTCGCTGAACGGGAAGTCGCCGAGCAGGCACAGCGCGGCACCGAGCGCGACCAAACGTTCGAGGAACGTCAGGCGCGTGAACAGGAATCCGATCGCGACCATGCCGAACAGCGCGATCGCCACCAGCGCCTTGACAGTCGCCAATGCCACCGCGCCGTAGAAGCCGAGCTTGGCCGCCATGGGATCGCCGCCCTGCAGCATCAGCGCCGGCGAATAGACGAAGATGAAGGGGATGACGTAGCCGGCGAGCGCGATGCGCATCGCCTCCCAGCCGATCTTGTCCGGATTCTCCTTCGCGATCGGTGCTGCGGCAAGCGCGGCCAGCGCCACCGGCGGCGAGAGGTCCGCCATGATGCCGTAATAGAACGCGAACATGTGGCTTGCGATCAGGGGCACACCCAGTTTGGCCAGCGCGGGCGCCGCGAGCGCTGCCGTGATGATGTAGGTCGGGATGGTCGGGATGCCGGTGCCGAGCAGGATCGACAGCAGCATGGTCATGATCAGTGCCAGGAACAGGCTCTTCTCGCCGAGATCGATCACCCAGCCGCCGAAGATGGTGCCGACGCCGGTCTGCGACATCATGCCGATGATGACCCCGACGATGGCGCAGGCCATGCCGACGGTGATCGCGGATTTGGCGCTTTCAGCCAAGGCATCGCGGCAGGCGCGCAGGGCGGAAAATCCGCCACGCACGAACGCAGTGATCACGATCAGCGCGACGACGACGCCTGCGACCGGCACGATCTGAAGGCCGTCGCGCGAGAGCGCCGCGACGACGAGCGCGAGCCCGATCCAGAAGACATAGCGGATCGCCATCGAAGACGCGCCTGTCGTGATGGCGGTGCCAAGGATCAGCGCCACTGTGAGCGCGAGGCCCATGCTGCCGGCATAGAGCGGCGTAAAACCTTCGAACAGCATGTAGACCAGCGCCGCGAGCGGCAGCACGAGATACCAGCGCGTCACCAGGGCCTTCCAGGCGCTCGGAATCTCCGAGCGCTTCATGCCGGTGAGCCCGTGCTTGCCGGCCTCCAGATGCACCATCCAGAAGGCGGAGGCGAAATAGAGCATCGCGGGAATCGCGGCCGCCTTCACGATCTCAGAATATTGGACGCCGAGCGTCTCTGCCATGATGAAGGCGACCGCGCCCATCACCGGCGGCATGATCTGCCCACCCATCGACGCTGTCGCTTCGACGCCGGCCGCGAACGCGCGGCGATAGCCGAACCTGATCATCAGCGGAATCGTGAACTGGCCGACGGTGACGACGTTGGCGACGCCGGAGCCGGAGATCGTGCCCATCATGCCCGAGGCGAACACCGCGACCTTGGCCGGGCCGCCGCGGGTCCTGCCGAATAACCCAAGAGAAACGTCGGTGAAGAGCTGGATCATGCCGGCGCGCTCCAGGAACGAGCCGAACAGGATGAACAGGAAGATGTAGGTCGCCGAGACGTAGATCGGCACGCCGTAAAAACCTTCGGTGCCGAACGACAGATGCGTGACGATCTGGTCGAAATCATAGCCGCGATGGTTGAGCGGTGACGGCAGATACTGGCCGAAGAACCAGTAGACGAGACAGGCGCCGCACATCAGCGGGAGCGCTGCGCCCATCAGCCGCCGCGTGCCCTCGAAGATCAGGACGGCGAGCAGCGTGCCGACCACCAGATCGAGGCGCGTCGGATCGCCGTCACGTGCGATCAGATCCGCATAGAAGATCCATTGATAGAGCCCGCACAGAAAGCCCATGCCGCCGATCAGCCAGCCGATCGCGCGGCCGAAATCGCTTTTGGCGGTGAAGTTGCCGATCAGGCCGAAGGTGAGGAGAATGAGGAAGCCGACATGGACGCCGCGCACCACCTGGCTCGGCAGATAATTGAAGGCCGCGACATAAAGCTGGAAGATCGCGAAGGCGATGCCGATCCAGTAGGCGAGCGTGCCCCACCAGCCCGGGCCAAAGCCTTCCGGAAAACCGTGCTCGAAATTGTCGAACTCGACCTTGATGGGCTCTTGAGCGCCCTCTGCCTTCTCCAGCATTTCAACCCATCCCCAATCGTCGAGCGCTTATAGCATTGGCACGGTCCATCCGCGCCGTCATGCCCGGGCTTGTCCCGGGCATCCACGATCTTTCTCGCCTGGCCTTAGAACGTGGATGGCCGGGACAAGCCCGGCCATGACGTCCGATAACGAGGCCGACGTTACTTGATCAGCCCCTTTTCCTTGTAATAGCGGATCGCGCCGGGGTGCAGCGGAACCGGGCTGCCGCTGGCGGCCGTCTCGAGCTTGATCTCCTTGCCGGCCGCATGCGCGTTGGCGAGTTCGGGCAGCGACTCGTAGACCAGTTTTGTCATCTGGTAGGCGAGATCGTCCGACACCGCCGAGCTGGTGACGAGGTAGTTGACCACCGCCGCAGTCGGCACGTCCTTGTCCTGCCCGGTGTAGGTGTTGGCGGGAATGGTCGCCGCGATGAAGGGCAGGCCGATCTTGTCGACGGTCTCCTTCGGCACCGACACCACCACGATCGGGCTCGAGGTCGACAGATCCTTCAGCGAGGCCACGCCGAGCCCGGCCGATTGCAGCGTCGCGCCGAGCTGGCGGTTCTTCATGAGGTCGACGGATTCGGCAAACGGCAGATACTCGACCTTGCCAAGATCCTTGTAGCTCATGCCGGCCGCCGCCAGGATGGCGCGCGAATTCAGCTCCGTGCCCGATTTCGGCGCGCCGACCGACAGGCTCTTGCCCTTGAGATCCGCAAGCGTCTTGATGCCGCTCTCGGCAGTCGCGACGATCTGGATGTAGTTCGGATAGATCGCGCCGATCGTGCGCAGCTTGTCGAGCTTGGACTTGAAGCCTGCTTCCTCGTCGCCATCCCAGGCCGCTTTCAGCGAGTCACCCAGCGTGAACGCGATCTCGCCGCGACCCTGCTGGAGCAGGATCAGATTCTCGACCGACGCCTTGGTGGCCTGCACCTGCGTCTTCACGTTAGGAATCTTGTCGCCGTAGATCTTCCCGATCGCGACCCCGAGCGGATAGTAGACGCCGGAGGTGCCACCGGTCAGCACATTGATAAAGGATTGCGCCTGCGCGCAAGGTGCCGAGGCCGCCAGAGCAAGAGCCGCGGCCACGCCGAAAATCGTTCGTTTCATGATCTTTCTACTCCCCAAACCGGCCGGAAGTTGGCCGGATGAGGGGGGCGGGTCAACCCATCCAAAAGTCAAAACAGGACTGCAGTAAATGGCTGTGCTGGTTCGATTTTTGGGGAACTCGCCAGGTGCGGCGAGGTGGCGCAGCCAGGTCTGGTCAGCCCCTCACTGGAAGGTCATGTCCAGGCATTTGGAGATGTCGGAGCCGAGGCCGGAGGAGATGATGATGCAGCCGCGCACCTTCTGCGCGCCGACGTCGGCGGCCCACACCGAGTAGCCGCCGGGGCCGAAGAACGAATTGGTGTTCGGCGGCTCGGTCTCGGTCGCGTCGAAATCGTAATGGCCGTCGGTGTCGAAGATGCGCGGCTTCTTGGTACAGCCGCCGTCGGTCTGGACGTTGATGACTTCCTTGTTGTCCCGGGTCAGCGCCAGCGAGACCTGACAACGGAAATATTCCGAGGTCTTGGTGTTGAAGAGGTAGGTGTATGACTTGCAGGTCGCGGTGTTCAGCTTGCCCGGGGCCAGGCCGCGGCTGCACGAGATCCTCTGGTTGTGGCTGAGCTGGTAATCATCGGCACGGGCGGCCGGCGCGAGCACCGTCAGCAACAGGCCGGCGGCCCAGCAAGCTTTAATGACGAGGTTCATTCGAATCATCCCCTACCCAATGTTTTTGTCGAATTGCGTTCTAGACGGAAAGCGGAACATAGTCGCGCGGGGACGAAGGGAAAATCACAAACTGCTCGGCAAGACGTGATGCGCTGCGGCGCTTTCGCAAATTGACCTGAAAGCGCCGTTCGTGATTTGTTCAAGCCGGGAGCCTCGA
Source organism: Bradyrhizobium sp. MI1.4 (assembly GCF_055811315.1). NCBI lineage: Bacteria > Pseudomonadati > Pseudomonadota > Alphaproteobacteria > Hyphomicrobiales > Nitrobacteraceae > Bradyrhizobium > Bradyrhizobium sp. MI1.4. The sequence goes on from NZ_JBVVPP010000006.1 coordinate 179,068, forward strand.
TGGGGAGGATAGGGTGATGGCATTTTCGACAAGGATATTTTTGGTGACGGCCGTGCTCGGCGCGTTCGCTGCACCCGCATTGGCGCAGACCGCTGCAACACCTTGGGAGCTCAAGCCCGACACCGGCTACGCCTATGACAAGGACGGCAAGACCTTCTCCTACAAGATGGGCACCAGCAATGCCGGCGAACTTCTGAAGGGCGCCAAGAAGGTGCCGAAGGGCACGCTGTTCTTCCTCGGCCACAACGGCCAGCTCTACATGCGCAGCGGCCCGTATCTGGAAGGCGACGGCAAGTTCAAGTTCGGGTCGGATCAGTAGGGCGAGGTCGCGGCGACGCCACACACTGCTGTCGTCCCGGCGAAGGCCGCGACCCATACCGCGTGATCCCTCGATTGCGTACGGCCGCAGTACCGAACGACCGTCCTCCCAAACTATGCCCTGTGGTGATGGGTCCCGGCCTTCGCCGGACGACGCCGCCTAAAACGCCCCCGCCAGCTCGCGCGCGCCGGCGTTGTTGCTGTTGCTGTCCATCCTCGTATCCGTCACCGCCAGCAGCTTCGCCACCGTGTTGTGGCGGATCGCGACCGGGTTACGCTCGTAGCCGCCGCGCTGGAAGAAGTTCGAAGTCGGCACCTGCTCGCGCATTACCTGCGGCATTGTCACCATGTCGAGGCCGGTGCCGTCGCCGGTGAGGTTCATCATCTCGAGCTCGGCCGCGCTGAGCGGGCGGTTGTAGCCCTTGGCACGCGCGAACAGCACCGAGGTGAGCAGCTTGTGAGTCTGCAGCATCGGCCCGATATCGATGTCGAGCACCATGGCATGCATGGCCCAGCCCTGCGCGGTGTTGCCGATCTTCTCGTGCTCCGACCAGGTGTCGGGCACCGACTTGGCGTGCGCCACCATTTTCTTGAGCACAGTGAGCTTGTGCTCGAGCGACTGACGCGCCGGGCCTGAGGTCCGCGCCACCTTGTCAGAGAGAGCGCGGATGAATTCATGGCCTTGCTCGGCCAGCAGCTCGACGCTGTTGGTCGTCAGCAGCTGGTTGTAGCCCATCGCGGTCGAAATGGCGCGCTTGCCGCCATGTTCGATTCCCGCCTGCACGTCGTAACTGCCGGTGCCGCCGGTCTCGAACGCGTAGACCCGCACCGCCTGCTCGCGCGTCAGCCCCGAGGCCAGCGCGTAGCGTGCATAGACGCGCTTGAATTCGACTTCGTTGGCCGGCCGCTGTGGCGTGAACTGATAAAGCTCCTGCGCCGCGCGCAGCAGATCGGCGACCACCGGGATCGGCTTTTTCGTCGGGCGGTCCGGGGTTTCCTCCGGCTCCGGATTCACCGGCCGTTTCGGCCCGTTATAGAGCGGCGGATGCTCCAGCACGTAATCGTCGAGCGTGACCTGCTGCCCGCTGCGCCGCTTGGCATTACGGCCTTTCCGCTTCTCGGAGATCTGACTCCAATAGGCGCCGGCTTCCTCGTCAAAGGCCGCGCGCGCCGCCTGATACTCCTGCAGCTTGCGGCGATATTCCAGCACGGCGGGCGACACGCCGCCTTGCGCAAAGAACTGCGACAACAGCTGGGCATTGGCATTGCGGACGGCCGGCGGCAGCGCGTCGGATTCGCCGCCGCGCACGGCAGGCGCGAGCAGGACGAGCGCGAGTGGAACCAGTCTCACGGCATTTCGAATCGATTGATGCATGCTGCCCTCTTAGCAGGCATCCGGTAACTGTCACGTTAACGCGCCGTTTACCTCGTTTTCGCCCCTCGCGTCATTTCCAGGCGAGTACCGGCTGTTCCAGCTCGGTGACGCGGGTGTGCCGTCCTGCCAGCACTTCGCGGAACTGGTAGATCAGGGCCGCCGTCGGTGCGTGAATCAAGCTCGACTGATGATGGAAACGGATCACACGGCGCGTGCTCTCGGGGATCGCGACGAAATCGAAGGCGTCGGCGCGCTCGACCGTCGCAAGCGCGATGCGATGGACGGAGGCGACCTCGTCCGGGTTTGGTTTGATCGCGGCACTATCGGCGGCCCAGACCACGACCGGCGTGATCAGATAACCGGAGCGGGTCGGATAGTCATCGAGCGTGCCGAGCACCTCCGCGCCGGTGAGGCGCAGGCCAAGCTCCTCGTCGAGCTCGCGCAGTGCCGCCTGGACCGGCGTCTCGCCGGCATCGCAGCGTCCGCCGGGAAGAGCCCATTGGCCGCGATGGGCGTGCAGATGCGATGCGCGCAGCGTGAGCAGGAACGCCGTGTCATCGCGCTCGCTGGCTGCGGTCAGCGCAATCACCACAGCGGCACGCTTCAACGCCGCCGGCGCCTCATCCTCCGGCAGCCGCGTGAAGGCCGCACAGGCAGCCGCGATATTCCGCCGTGTGGCATCGTCGAACGGTCTCATCATGCTTGACTACACCACGTCCGGCCCCGATGAAACGAGATCGCACGACCCGCTCAGGAAATGGACGACATGACCAACAAGACCGCCGCGAGGCTGAAAGCAGACGGCTGGACCATCCTGGAGACCACGGGCTTCATGCACCTGATCGGCCCATTGTGGGAGCGCAAGGTCGACGGCCAGTACGAATTCGCACTTGCGACCGAGGACAAGCACCACAATCGCCGCGGCATGGTCCAGGGCGGCGTGATGATGACGTTCGCGGACCGTACCTGCGGCATGACTGCCCGCTATGTCTCGGGCAAGGAGTTCATGGCGACGGTGCAGCTCGACACCCATTTCGTCGACGCCGGCCAGATCGGCGACATCCTGATCTCCCGCCCGCGCGTGGTGCGCTCGACGCGCAGCCTGATCTTCATGAGCACGGAGGTCAGCGTGGACGGCCGCTGCGTGGTGATGGCCAATGGCGTGTTCAAGATCTTGAAGGGGCCGGGGTAACTCCACACCCAACGCTGTCATTTCCCGCGAAGGCGGGGAATCCAGTACGCCGCGGCTTCTCGATTGAACTACAGCCCTCTCGGAATACTGGATCGCCCGGTCAAGCCGGGCGATGACAGCTGAGAGCGTAGCAAGCATCTCCGCCAACCGCGTCATTTGGGGGGCCCCCCCCGCAAAAAACCAGCCCCCCCCGCCCCCCACAGTGGTTTGGTTTGGGGGGCGGGCGATAGAGGGGGGGGGAGGGGTTGTGGTGGCCCACAAAAA
>NZ_JBVVPP010000006.1:182226-227016 GCF_055811315.1 Bradyrhizobium sp. MI1.4
CCACCCGGGGGCTTTTACCGCTCTGCGGTTACAACCCACCCCCCCAACCCGGTTCATTGCGAGCGCAGCGAAGCAATCCAGGCTGCCTCCGCAGAGGGATTCCTGGATTGCTTCGCTGCGCTCGCAATGACGGAGTGAGACGGTTATGCTGTCGCCAGAAGAAGCAGCAAGGACGCGCCCATGCAATACCGCCAACTCGGCCGCAGCGGCCTGAAAGTGTCGCCGATCTGCTTGGGCACCATGATGTTCGGCGGGCCGACCGATGAAGCCACCTCAAAGCGGATCATCGCGAAGGCGCACGAGGCCGGGGTCAATTTCATCGACACCGCCGACGCCTATTCCAAGGGCGCATCCGAACAGGTCGTGGGACGCGCCATCGGCAACAACCGTCACGCCTGGGTGCTGGCCACGAAACTCGCCAATCCCATGGGCGACGATCCCAACCGTGTCGGCCTGTCGCGACGCTGGGTCTTGCAAGCGGCGGATGAGAGCCTGAAGCGGCTCGGCACCGACCACATCGACATCTATTATCTGCACAAGGAAGACCATTCGACGCCGCTGGAGGAGACGGTGCGCGCGATGGGCGATTTGATCCGCGCCGGCAAGGTGCGCTATTTCGGCGTCTCGAACTACCGCGCCTGGCGCGTCGCCGAAATCTGCAACATCTGCGACCGGCTCGGCATCGACCGGCCCGCGGTGAGCCAACCCTATTACAACGCCATGAATCGCATGCCCGAAGTCGAGCACTTCCCGGCCTGCTCCTATTACGGCCTCGGCATCGTGCCCTATAGCCCCCTGGCGCGCGGCGTGCTGACCGGCAAATACACGCCCGACGCGGCTCCCGACAAGGAGACGCGCGCGGGCCGCAATGACACCCGCATGATGCAGACCGAATGGCGGCCGGAATCGCTCCAGCTGGCGCAAGAGATCAAGGTTCACGCCGAAAAGAAGGGCATCACCGGCGGCCAGTTCGCGGTCGCCTGGGTGCTGAACTCCGCCTTTGTCTCCTCGACCGTTGCCGGCCCGCGCACCGAGGAGCAATGGGACGGCTACATCGGCGCGCTCGACTATCGGTTCACCGCCGAGGACGAGGCGCTGATCGACAGACTGGTCGTGCCGGGTCATCCTTCGACGCCAGGCTACAACGACCCGGCCTATCCGATCGAAGGACGTCGCGCGCGGACGGCCTGAGCCGGAGACAAGGATGGCCCTCGAAGATCGCTATGGCCTGCCGATCTCCACCTCTTCGCCCGAGGCGGCATCCGCTTATCGTGAGGGCGTCGACCTCATGCTCGCGGGCTGGACCGGCACGGCGGAAACGCTGGAGCGCGCGACTGCGGCCGATCCGGATTTTGCGCTGGCCCATATCGCCCGCGCCCGCCTGCATGGCTTCTATCAGCAAGGCGACCTGGCACGTCAGAAGGCGGCCCTCGCGCGTGAGCTCGTGGCGACACGCGGCACGGAACGCGAGCGTTCGCATGTCGAGACGCTGGCGCTCGCAATCGAGGGCCGGCTGCCGGAGGCGATCGCGGCAACGATGAAGCACGTCGAGGCGTGGCCGCGCGATGCATTGGTGCTGTCGCTGCCGCTCGGCGCCTTCGGCCTGTTCGCGTTCTCCGGCATGGCCGATCACGACCGCGCGCGGCAGGAGCTGTGCGAGCGCGTCGCGCATGACTATGGCGAGGATTGGTGGTTCCTCACCATGTACGGCTGGGCGATGACCGAGAACGGCAATGTCGGTCGCGGCCGCGGTGTCACCGAGCGCGGCTTCGAGCTGCGCCGGCAGAATGCCCATGCTGTGCACGCCGTGCTGCATGCGATGTTCGAGGACGGTTCGATCGAAGCGGCCGACCGGCTCGTCGACGACTGGATCCCCTCTTACGACCGCGCCGGGATCTTGCACGGCCACATCCGCTGGCATCAGGCGCTCGGCGCGCTGGAGCATGGCGATGCCGCGCGGGCGCTCGCGATCTATGCCGATGTGCTGCAGCCAAAGGCCACACAGGCGCCGCCGCTCAATCTCGTCACCGACGGTGCGTCACTGCTCTGGCGCCTGTCGGCTTACGGCCACGCCGTGCCGAGAGCGCTCTGGGTCGAAGCCGATGCCACCGCGCAAAGACTGTTTCCGAAATCGAGCCTGCCCTTCGCCGATATCCACATGGCACTGTTCGCAGCCGCAACGCAAAATCGCGAGGCGCTTGTCGCGCGGTTGACCGCGATCGAGCAGCGGCTCGCCAATGGCAAGCTGCCGGCCGGCCCCGTCGTGCCGGCGGTCTGCCGCGCGCTGGCAGCCTTTGCGGACGAGGATTACGCGGCATGCGTGCAAATGCTCGCGCCGGTCCTCGACGAGGTCGTGCGTCTCGGCGGCAGCCACGCCCAGCGCGAGTTGATCGAGGACACTTTTGTCGTTGCCCTCATGCGCAGCGGCGACCTGCCGCGCGCCCGCGCCCTGCTCGACGCCCGCCTGCACCGCCGCCCATCCTTGCGCGATACGCGCTGGCGGGCGGCTATGGGGTAGTCCCGCCACGAAAAAAACACCGGCCTGACGGCAAGTGCTGGCCGGGAATGGGTTGGGCGATATGGGCGAATTGCCGTTGGGGTGGCGCGGTGGTATTTCAGACGAGTCCGGCAGAACAAACGGGATCGCAACCAATTTACGGTTCGCTGGTTATCCGACGGGACTTTTCGGTCGTTCCCTGGCATGTGAGCCTTCCGATGCGCCTCTGCCGCCCCATCCTCGCTGCTGCCCTCGTCGCCACCTTGGTCCTCTTGGCAAGCCCTTGTTTTGCCGAGTCTTCCGCGCCGATTCCCGTCAACAATCCGCCCGGGCAACAGACCGCCTTTATCGACTTGCTGGCGCTGATGTCCGGCCACTGCAAGACGTTGAAGGTTGCCGGCCGCACCTTCCCCTGCAAGACGGTCGCCTACGCTCATGGTGACAAGGGCCGGGTCAATTTCACGGTCGCGGTCGACGATCCCGCTGATGACAATCACGTCGTGTCGTTCTCCGGCGAGAACGGCAAGCGCGCCGACGACAATTCCTACGAGCTGCCGATCGACCGCATGCTGCTCAACTCCAAGGACCGCCCCAAGGTCGACGGGCTGCCGGTGCCGGCCGAGCAGACCTCCACCGGCCTCTGCCGCCAGACCGGCAATTTCGCCGCCAAGAAGGTGAACGACGTCACCTGCTCCGCGACCGACAGCGAGGGCCGGAAGTACGAACTCCTGTTCGTCTCCGACGGCACGCCGGTGAGCGTGCGCCGCATCAGGCAGTCGGCGCCGTCGATCCAGGATCCGTTCAAATAGCTCCATCCGTTACGTGAACGCCTTTCCAGCGTCGCGAAGAAGGCGAGATTGACGGAGTTCCTGGGCACCGGCAGCGGTCGGCCGCGCTGCGCGGCATGAACATGCTGGTGATGTAGGGCATGCGGCAGGGAATGCAGATCGCATCCTCGAAGACGCCAGGGTCGAATTCAGATGGCCGCGCACCAGCTGTGTGTCGAAGCCGAGATTGCTCACCGACGAATTCGCGCGCATCGTCACCACCGATGACGTGATTGCGTCATTCGCGGCAGAGTGATGGCAGAGTTGCGATCACGCCGGTGATGCGACAATAGATCTCACGAGACGCAAGCAGCCGCGCGAACCGGACCAATGTAACTGCGTCGTTTCGACGCCCGCACTGGCCGGAACGTGCCGGATGACCATGTGTTGTCACACGACATTCAACCGGAGTGATGACATGAAGTATCTCTTTGTCGCGATGGCCGTCGGTGCTGCGGCGCTTGTCGGCGGATCCGCGGCGAACGCGGCCAATCATTCAAGTGCGAAACAGAACGCGCCAGCCGCCCAGTCAACCGACATCAGCGCGCAGCACAGGCACCACCATCACGGCTATCGCCATCACTGGCGTCCTCACCACCATCACGGATTTCATCGTCCGCACTACCGGAGCTACGGCTATTATCCGCGGCACCACGGCTATTACGGCGGTGGACCGTACGGATATTACGGCGGCGGCGGTCCCAGCGTGACGTTCGGCTTCGGCGGCAGCCGCTGGTAAGACGAAAGGCAGCAAGACGAAAGGCTCGCGAAACGCGGGCCTTTCTTTGCTCGTCAGCCTATTCCCGCAAGATTATCCCCGCCGTCTGTTGACCGCTCGCCAGCGCCGCTTCGACTGTACCCATGTCGGCTCCGCGATAGAGCGCCTCGCCGGAGAACAGCACCGGACCGTCGGCGCGCGCAAGGATCGTTTGCGCCTCGCGCGTTCGCGGCGTCGCCCAGGAATAAGCGCCGCGGGCGTAGGCATCGTGCGCCCAGTTTGTCGCGACCGCGATGACGAGTTCGCGTGCGAGGTCCTCGCGCGACAGGCCAAAGACGATCGCAAGCGAATCGAGCCCGGTATCGATCAGCGCTTGCGGGTCGAGACGCGACAGCGCTGCCGTGCGCGGGCCGCCGAACCATCCGGTCAGCACGGGATGCCGGTTCGGATATTGCGTCCACCACACCGGGATGGCCTGGTCGGACAAAAGGAAGGCCATGTCCGCGAGCTCTTCCTTGCGCTCACGCCACCATGGCCGCCTGAAGCGCAGCAGGATTTTTATCACGTTACCGAAGCCGATATCGTCGGCCGCCGCCGCCTTCGCGCGCGCGCGGCTCGGCAGCCCGATCTCGCGCAACAACGGCAACGGAACGGTGATGATCACGCGATCGCAGCCCTGCACGTCGCCGCCGACACAGCGAACGGCGATCGCGCCGCCCTCCTCCTCGATCGCCAACACCATGCAGCCGAAGCGAAACGTCACGCCAAGCTTGCGGCACTCGGCTGCCAGGAAGTCGATCATCCCACCATAGCCGCCCTTGATGCGCGCCTGCGGAGAGTGCCCGCCAGCCATCCATTCCTCGCGCAGCGCCAGCGTGGAGGCGGACTCGGGATCGGCCGCATCATAGCCCTCGACCATCCGCTCGATCGAATGGCGCAGCCGCGCATGCTCATCCCCGGCAAAATGCCGGCGCAGGAAATCGGCGACGGTGAGGTCGTCGTTCAATTCCCGAACCACGGCGTGCAGCTCAGCCTGATGCGGATCGTGGCGATCCTCGCGCACGATGTCAGCGCCGTCAAAGCCCCATCGCTCGCCCTCGATCTCCTGAAGGGACAGCCCGGCTTCACGCAGCAACGCGCGCGTGACCGGCGCCTCGCCGTGGACGAATTCGGCGCCGCCGTCGGCGGGGTAGCCGAACTCCGAAGCAGGCAGCGGATGGATGCGGCCGCCGCAGCGCTCGCGCGCCTCCAGGATTGTCACGGTCCTGCCCGCGCGCGCCAGCTCGCGCGCCGCCATCAGGCCGGCCGCGCCGGCACCGACAATGACGATATGCTCTGATGTTGCCGACATCTCGGTGCTGTTACTTGCCCATGGCCTGCGGATCGTTCTGGATCAGATAGCGCAGCAGCAGGACGCCGCCACCGACATCCCGCGTGCTCTCCAGCGTCATCGCGCTCAGTGGTGCGCGCCGGTCGCCGTCGGAGTCCATGGAATCGAACACGAATGGCGCGCCCTTGGCGCCGTCGATCGCGGGACTGAGGATCAGGTTGAACTCGTCGATCAGGCCGGCACGCAGGAACGCGCCGTTGGCGACGCCGCCGCCCTCCACCAGCAGGCGCTTCACGCCGAGCTCGCGGTTGAGGATGTCCAGCGTCAGCGCGAGGTCGATCTCGGACTTGCCGGCAAAGATATAGGACACGCCCTCGCCGCGGAGCCCCGCGAGATGCGAATCTGCGACGCTCTCGGTCAACACGACGACGATCGGATCGCCGCCGATATCGGAGCGGCCCCAGCCGATCTTGCCCTGCGCATCGAGCACGACGCCATAGGTTTTCGCGTCGCGTCGCGCGAACCAGTTTTCGCGCGGAAATTTCGCGTCCGCCGTCGTGGGATAGGGCTCGCCCTTGGCGAACTCCGAGCCGGTGATGCGGCCGATCACCCAGGCGTCGCCGCCGAGCTCGTCGTGGATCTTCTCGAACCAGTCCGTTCCTGCCCCCTTCGGGCGCCAGCGGCTCGGATGGGTGCGGCCGTCCAGACTCGAATGCATCAGGCAGATGACGTAAGGCTTCATGCGTATCTCCGGGCCGCGCTCAGGCAGCCGGCTCATTGCCCTTCTCATTCCCAGTGGCGCGATCGTTCACGATCAAAGCGAGGGGATTGAGCTTTGGCGGCGCGATGAGTTTCAGCGTGTTGGTGTCGCGATGGTTGAACGGCGCGCCGCGCACGAACAACTCGGTCTGGATCAGATAGGTCCAACTGCCGTCGTCGTTGAAGGTGATGTCGCAGCGGTAAGCATCGGTGCGGAACGCTTGTTCCAGAAAATCAGTCGAGCAGATCCCGTAAGCGGTGTCGCCGCGCTTGGCGGTCACGGAGATCTCCTTGTCGCCCGGCCCGGCCTTGCCCGACGCCAGCAGCACCTGCCCGCGCGGGATCGCCAGCGTCTGCATGATCAACCCGGTCGCGGGCTCCCACAACCAGTAGCCGACCTGGTCGTGGAAGGTGATGTCTTCCTCGGGCGTGTTGATGTGGATGTGATAACGCAGCCCATAGAGCAGCTGCGGCCCGTTGGCCTGCGGATCGATCGGGTCCATCCGGATGCGCTCGATGAAGGTCCGCCGCTCCGGCCCCTCGGCCTTCGGATTGATGTCGATACCCTTGTCGGCCTGCCAGACACCGGCGAGACGGCGGAGCGGGCCGAGATTGGCAAGCCCGTCGGGCGAGACGTCCTCGGGCTCGGTGAAGATATCGGCGGGAAGGGGGAGCATGGGTGTCCTCGTGTCGTTGCGAGGCAGCAATAGCATGAGAGCGCGGGCGTGGCTCGTTCTCCAGCCTCACAATCGCGAATGGACATAGGCGTCACGCGCAGACGATCCATCACGCGAAGCGGAGCCGAACCTCCTCAGTTCGGCTCCGTCGCCAGTGCGCTTAGTGGCGGCGGTCGCGGACCTTAGGTTGATTGCGGTGGTCCCGGACGATGGGTTGATTGCGATGGTCGCGCACGATGGGCTGGTCGCGATGGTCGCAGACGATGCGTCGTCGCGCTCGAGGGTGTCACCACGTCGCCAATGCGATCGCTGGATGGAGTTGTGCATGGAGTTATGCCTTTCGCTTGGTGGATCACTGCGAGCTACCTGACAACAAGGTAGATTTTGCAATCGACGTCGAATCTGCCGCAGTTTTAATCAGACACCCGAGCGTCGGCTTTATGCAGCCAAGGCGTTGACGTTCCGTAATTCGTGAAAATCATGGCAGCTGCCCAGGAGAGCGTCATAAGCATTTGTGTTCGGTGTTCCCGTTTGCGCCACGGAATCACGATGATAAGATCACCTCAGGATTGTGAAATACACCATAGGCGATGAAGCCACTCCTAAACTAGCGTTCACGTGACGTCGGTTATTTTCAATTGAGTGGTTTGGAATGCAGCAGGCTTCGGTCGAGAAGTTCTCGGATCTCATCGGCAGTATCTATGATTGTGTGATCGCGCCGGAAGGCTGGACCGAAGTTCTGGATCAGATCTGCGCCGAGTTCGGCTTTGCCACCGGCGCGCTCTCGGTCGCCAGCCTCACCAACATGAAGGCCGTCGTCAATGCGGTCTCCGGGTCTGACCTGGCCCAGATGGCCCAGAACGCGGTCGGCTACGGCCCCGACATCATCGAGCTCTGGGGCGGCGCCGAACGCATTCGGCAATACCCGCTCGGCGAGCCGATCGTTCAATCCCAAGCCGTCCGGCCGGACGTTATTTCCAGCAACCGCTACTATCGCGAATGGGCCATGCCCAAGGGCTTGTTCGACGCCGTTGCCGTCGGCCTCGTTCGCGACAGGACGATGGTTGGAAATGCGATATTCAGCCAGCATGAGTCGGCAGGCCGGATCGACGATGCGCAGGTCGACGGATTGCGCCTTCTGGCGCCTCACATCCGCCGCGCCGTGACGATCAGCAATCTGTTCGACATGAAGGGGGTGGAAGCCAACACATTCGCGGCGACGGTGGAGGCCCTGACGGTGGGCGTCGTCCTGGCCGACGAGGATTCGAAGATCGTTCACACCAACGCCGCAGCCGCGGCGATGCTCGCGGCCGGCGATCCGATCGTGGCAAGGCATGGCAGGATCGCGGTTCAATCCGCGGCGAGCACGGCCACATTGCAATCAGCCGTCGCGCAGGCGGCAAAGGACGAGGCAACGCTCGGGCAAAAAGGCATCGGCATCCCGATCCCTCGCCAAAGCGGTGAGCCTCTCGTCGTCCACGTTCTGCCGCTGCGACGCAGCCACACACGATCCGGTCTGATCCAGAGCGCCGCTGCCGCCGTGTTCGTGACGTCAGCCTCCGGGCCGCCGCGATTGCCTCACGATGCGCTCAACCAGCTCTATGACCTGACGCCGGCCGAGATTCGCATCTTCGAGCTCATTTGCGAGGGACACACGCGAGACGCGATCTCGGCCTTGCTCGGCGTTTCCGTCAGCACCGTGAAGAGCCACCTCATTCACGTCTTCGAAAAGACGGGCTGCCGGCGCCAGGTCGATCTGGTCAGGCTCGCGAAATCGCTGACGTTCCCGGTGTAACAGAAGACCGCGCTCAAGCCGCTTCCGACGTTGATCGCGCACGCTGCTCGAGCACGCCGATCGTCGAGACCAAATTGTCGCGTCGCGCGCGAAGATTCAGCGCAAGAAGCGGATAGGTCGGCTGAAGCACGTCAAACACCCCTGCTCTCGCCTCTTCCTCGAGAATGTCGGTGTTGATGAGTCTAACGCGCCACCACAAATCGGCGACCAACGCATCGAGCCGGAGTTCGCCGGCAGCACCAGAACGGGACATTTCTTGCATCACTTGCCTCAACCTGAAACGGCCTCTCTTCCAAGGCCAGACTTTGGTCCTGGCTGAGCAAGCAGAGTGCCAGCAACGGCGGGCGCGATCTGGTTCCGGAACGGATTGCTGCGCGAGCCGGCTGGTCAAGGCTTGGCGCTCAAGGCTTGGCGCTGGGCAAGATGTTGCCCGTGGAGAGCGAAAATGGTGCCCAGGGGCGGAACAGCATTCGGCGAGAGCAATCGATAAGTAGTTGAGAAGACAAGAGAATTAGTCGAGGCAACAAGCCGCTGTGTATAGGGCTCGGTGGTGTTTTGTGTATAGGATGGTGCTGGGCCTCTTTATCGAGTCCACCCGTGCGCTTTTCCTTTTGCCGCTCGTCTGCCCTCTTTTCTGACGCGGAGACTCCACGGCCCCCGCTGGCCCTCTGAGAGGCTGTCAGCGTGGCCGGTCTGACCTGTGATGACCACGGCAATAGTCAGGGGTGGCTGCAAGATACCGATGATCCTGAAATTGGAACCGTGACATCCACGGGGCGGACTGGTCGCAAGCAAAAAGGTTCTAGTAATGGAGGAGGAAGTGAGAGCCTGTGAGAGCCAGTCTACTAGGTCTAACGGGGTGAACTCCCGCCTACATCAATGGATCATGATCATGATGGAACCTGTAAGAATGGTGAGCCAGCCTACTCGTCTACCATCTCTCTCAGGAGAGGCATCAGGCTCTCGCCTATGAGCCTCTGACCCATGTTCCCGTGATTGCCGTTGATCATCCAATTCAGCAAGCGAGCGAGATAGCCGCTGCTCATCGTCATTGCTTCCTGAGGAAGCTTGTCCGTCTCCCATGATGTCAGATCACCAGCCACTCCGGTTCGTTCAGCCCTGATCCCTGTCATGCCTGTGACCATCGAGAACGCTTCATTCAGCACTTCCTCTAACAGGTCATGAGCCTGCCAATAGACGATGTAGCTATCGTGAATGGTCAGGACAGGTAGCCCTCGCTCGGTGAACCTCCTGATCACATGCTCGGTGATCCTGCTGTCGTCATTCATTAGCCCGATGCCAGCGTCAGAGGCGAGGTCATTCGCGATAGCGGGATGCTTGCGCCTGAGTCCGTCCAACAGCAGCGACAACTCCGTGTTGGTGAAGCTACCACCCTGCTGATCGCCCTCCTTCCTCCGCTGGCTCCGAAATGCGTTGAAGGTCGCTCTGTCGTCCTTGGCATTGATGGCGGTCAGCATCAGGGCCTTGGTGTACTTCCTTGTCTCTTGCTGTGTGGTCAGGAACGCCGGGATGTCCAGTTGGTAGGCGTCTCCCTTATGTTCCTTGTAGTAGTTGATGGCCTTCCGGGCATACAGCAGTGCGATGTGCAGCGAGGAATAGTCCTGCTCAATCGTCGGGGCATCATTGATGAAGATTTCACCCCGCCATGACTTGGGGCATTCCTGCCACCAAGCCCCGTAGAACCTGCCTCCATTGGAGAAGCTGGCGCGGTTGAACACCCGGTGAACCCGTTGCCTCGCGGGCCCGATGACCAAGCGTGATCCGTTGCTCAGGGGTATCCACGGCTCATTAAGCTGCCTGATGTCAATGAAGTGGCGAGCCAGCAGATCGTTGTAGTCCCGGACAACCTGTCGCATCTGGCAGGTTTCCGCTGTGTCCTCGTACTCGATCCGATCACCCTCATCGTCCTTGAGGATGATGACTTCCTCGTCCCGCGATACGCCGATCTGATAGGCATCGAGATTGCAGCCCTTGAACAGGACAATCAGTTCCGACGTGGGCCAGATGCGGGTGAGCCGCCCCGGGCCGCCAGCCTCGCTTCTGACGTGGAAGCCGCGCTTGACATGGATCAGACCTGCATCATGAAGCAGCCAGACCACATCCGTTATCTTCTTCGAGATGCGCAGGGCGTTGTACCGGCTCTTGGGCTTGTAGGCGCTCGCGCCCATCGCCACAGCGATCTTCAGGTCCGGGTGCATCAGCCATGCGACGTACAGGTCGAGCAGGACCACCTTGAAGTGCTTCCGCTCGATGTTGGTGTTCATGCGGTTCTGACACCGGGCGTACACGTCATCAACGAAGGTATTGGCCTCAGGAAAGTCCGACGACCGATGCACGTCGAGTGGGCGGGAGAAATCCAGCGCCTCTGCCTCCCGTTGGGCCTCCTGCCCATCCTCATCCATGGTGTTGGCTTGTCGATTAGGCTTCATACGGTGTTACGGGAGTCGCTGGTGCGCTCAATGGATCAGCGCTGGTGCAGTGCCGGTTTGGCGCTATCGCTCTGTGTGACTCTCTCTGGCCCATGTGGAGCATGTGCAGCCATGGCAACCTTCTCCTGCATGGCTGACCAGGTAGCGCCCTTCCTGCCACCCGACAGGAGCATCTTCTCCATCGCCTTCCAGAGCCGTCTGCCGACGTATCGCAGGTCAGCGCGGCGGATGCGGCAGTATTCCTTGGTGGGAACTTCCTCCTCAACGCGGCGAGTCAGTTCCTCTGGCCCGTTGGGGCCGTAACGGATGACGCCCGTCTTCTCGCGGCGGCTGCGGTAACGCGTCACGGTTCGCGAATAGACTTCCCTCCGCATGAAGCGCTGGCCGAGCAGCGCGATCATGTAATCGTTGCGCACCGGCTGCGGGATCGTCGGGGTGATGAGGGCGTCAATGGCGAGCGCGAATGCGAGCAGGTTGACCACGCCTCGCCGGGTCAGCAATCCTCGATCCCGTGTCCTCAAGGCCAGTAGGGCGTCATACCGTTGCTTTGGGTGTCGGAGCCGCTTCATAGAGAGCGGAGCAGGCAACCTCGCCAGCGGACGGGAGAACGTCTTGGCGATCTGAGAGGCCCAATCATCAAAGACGCCGCTGGCGATCTTGTCTGCGAAGTGCTCCCGGACGACGGCCTCAGCAATGGCAAGCTGCTCCTTGCTCGGCTTGCCGAAGACGGGCTTCATGTCCTCAAGGAACTGCCGTTCACATAGACCGCAAAGGTTCGACCACCGGGTAGCCTTGTTCCGGCATCCGAGCGCCTGACACGGGAGGCCCGCAGCAGCCACAATGGCGTTCCGTTCTGCTGCGGAGAGACGGGTGTCGGTGGTGATCTGACGCATCGGGTAAGTACGTATTAGGATGTGTGTGTTCCCATCCCGGAACCTGAGAGACAAGCGTGTTCAGGCCCGGACGCGGGGCTTCGTATGGGTATGGTATACGGCTGCATTATGGCAGCTAAGTCATTGGCAGAACTGCGAAATCTATCCACGTGTGGATAGGCATCCATAGTAGAATGGTTGGGAATATACCCACCTTGGTTGCCTTGATCTCCACGCCAGCCCCGGCAACACTCAGGTGAGGATCAGGGCGCATCCTGCCACTCATCCGAACGGGCCAGTGCGGACCTTTGGTGATCGACAGCACAGAGCCGATGCTTGCCTTTGAGCAAACTCTGCATAGGCTGCGCACATATTTCGGGGATTGTGATGGGCGCTCTTCGTTGGCTCTCTTTTTTCGTTTCCATCTGGCTCGTATGCGGCACTGCTCACGCTGAGCGCCGTATTGCGCTTGTCATCGGCAACTCCGCCTACAAGAGCGTTCCCAAGCTCTCCAACCCGGCCAACGATGCCGCCCTGGTCGGGAGCATGTTCAAGAAGGCCGGGTTCGACTGGATCGACATCAGGACCGATCTCAACGCTTCCGAGATGCGCAAGGCTCTGCGTGACTTTGGTGGTCGGGCGCGAGATGCTGAGGTAGCCGTCATCTACTACGCCGGTCACGGCATTGAACTTGACGGCACCAACTACCTCATCCCCACTGATGCTGCTCTTGAGACCGATAGCGACGTTCTCGATGAGACCGTGGCGCTAGATCGGGCGCTGTTCGCGGTCGAGCCTGCGAAGCAGCTTCGGCTGATTATCCTCGATGCTTGCCGGGACAATCCGTTCGCCAAAAGCATGAAGCGCACGGTTGCCGCCCGTGCCATAGGACGCGGCCTTGCCAAGGTCGAGCCGACCAGCCCGAACACCATGATCGCGTTCGCAGCGAAAGCCGGGTCCACGGCATCCGATGGCGACAGCAAGAACAGCCCATTCGCCGCAGCGCTTGTCGAGCGGCTACCGACACCCGGCCTTGATCTGCGCAAGGCGTTCGGGTTCGTGCGTGACGATGTGTTGAAAAACACAAGCTACAAGCAAGAACCCTATGTATACGGCTCCCTTGGCGGCGATGACGTGGCGCTGGTCGCCGCGAAGCCGACCGCAACCGGGCCTCAGGCCAGCCCGGACAGCGAAATCCGGCGCGACTATGAACTGGCGCTCCAGCTTGGCACCCGTGACGTATGGGCTGCTTTTCTCAATCGCTATCCGAGTGGCTTCTACACCGATCTGGCAAAGGCCCAACTCAATCGGATTGCTGCTGAGGAGACCCGCGCCGCCGCGACCGAGAAGGCTCGACATGCCGAAGAAGAAAAGGCTCGGCTTGCCGCAGATCGCGCCAAGATGGCTGAACAGGCCAAAGCTGCCGCCACCGCCAAGGCCGCTGAGGATGCGCGGCTCGCCGCTGAAAAGGTCAAACAGGTTGAGGAAGCAAAGGCAGCAGCCGCCGAACAACGCCGCAAGGAGACTGAGGCCGCTCTCGCCAAGGCGCTGGCCGACAAGCAAGCCGTCGAGAAGTCGCTTGCCGACAGGATGACGAACGAAAAGGCCGCTGCCGAGAAGCAGGCGATCGATACCGCGCAAAAGGTTGCTGCCCTCCCACCGCAAGCACCTTCGCCTGAACCCGCGCGGTCGCCCCAAGAACTCGCCAAGTCAGTCCAGTCCGAACTTCGCCGGGTCGGCTGTCTTGCCGATGCGGAGAGCGGCGACTGGAGCGCCAAGTCGCAGCGTTCACTGACATTGTTCAACAGGTATGCTGGAACGAAGCTCAACACGGCGCTCGCAAGCTCAGATGCGCTGGACACGATCAAGGCTCGGTCAGGCCGCGTCTGCCCGCTGGTCTGCGATCATGGTTTCAAGGCCGACGGAGATGCCTGCGTGAGGATCGCATGTCGCGCTGGCTATCGGGTGAACGATGCTAACGAATGCGAGAAGGTGCAAGATAAGAGGCCACTTGGTCAGCGAGAGAACGACGCCAAAAAGCGAGACGAGGAGCGCAGAAGGGTTGAACAAGCTCCACCAAAAGCTCAGAGTTCAGGACAGATAACCTGCAACATCGGAGGCTGCCGTCCAGTTAAGCCGGGATGCAGACTAGTGCAAACTGCTCGGAGGGCCGGGGAGCCTAACAACGGGCTTGAAGTCTGCGATTGATGGCCCCAGAGCGGCCCCGCGAACGTAGGTAGACGCTATGAAATGGATGCTGGTGGTCTTGGTCGGCGGCGTCTCGCCCGTCAACACCGATCTGGCGTTCGACAAGTTCAGCGATTGTCTCGCCGCTGAGGAGCAGATGCGGCATCACTATGCCGATGCCTTCGAGGCGTGGGATCGGATGGCTGCGGCACGGATCGACCGGCGCAGAGACTAAAGGAAGGCCCGCGACATTGAGGCCAAGCGGCTGTTGAGCTATCGTTGGGACGTGTGTCCGTGGCGATCAGCAGCCGGTCGCCACTCCGCACCCGCAGTCTCCTGCTCCATCCTTCCAGAAGCCCGCCGAGACGTCGCCCCAGCCAACGCCCCACTTGAGCTGTCTTGCTTGGTGCAGTCGCGGCCATGAAGCCAATCAGCGCGTCACGCACTGCCATTTGCATCGCGTCCACAAACACCATGCGGCGGCAGGCGCCTGGAGCGGTATCCTTATCCGGAACAACGGAATGGGCGAGCCTGTCTAGGAACGCGAAGATATGTCACACTGACCGAGCGATTATCTCGTCCATTGAAAAGAGGCGATCATGTTGGAAGACTTCAAAAAGTTCGCCCTTAGAGGCAATGTGGTGGACTTAGCGGTTGGCGTGGTTATCGGTGTTGCCTTCGGCGCAATCGTCACATCTCTGGTCGCCGACATCATCATGCCGATTATCGGCGCCATCACTGGAGGGCTGGACTTCTCGAACTATTACATTCCGCTGTCATCTAAGGTGCAGGCTGGGGCATCCTACGCCGACGCCAAGAAGGCAGGGGCGGTCCTTGGTTATGGGCAGTTTCTCACTGTCGCTCTGAACTTCCTGATCGTGGCCTTCGTGCTGTTCTTAGTGATCCGGGCGATGAGCCGCTTGCAGCGCAAGGAGGATGCGAAGGTCGCTGAGCCAACCCCCGCCGAACTCCCCGCAGACGTGAAGCTACTCGCCGAAATAAGGGATCAGATGACGCTTTTAAATCGCGGTCTGACGGGCGCGTCGGAGGGGCTGACGAAACGTGTCGGGCCGTAGTTACGCACCAGTGCTCCAGCGGGGCTGGTGACGCCGACCCAACCTCCACTGTGCAATTCTTTTCGCCAAGCGGATGATGGACATTCACAAGCGCGACGTTACTGATGCCGTCGCGCTGGCCGAAATCACGGTCCGGGAGATCGGAGCGCCGAAACAGTAGAGCCACGTTGATTTGGTGGGCGCAGCAAAATAGTCGAGGTGCTTGACTATGCAGCGGCACCTACGCCTGCCTCAGCTCCTCCAGAAGTCTTTGAACCGGGTCGGCGACAGCTCGGTATATCTCACAGTATGCTGAATGTTCCGGTGGCCCAGATAGGCTTGCAAGGCTCGCGTGTCGTGGCCTTTATTCGCGAGAGCGAACCCGCAAGCGTGACGCAGCATGTGCGGATGTACCTTGAACGGCATCCCGGCCTCCACGCCAGCCCGCTCCATCATGCGAGCGAAGCCGGCAGTGGTGAACGGGCCAGCCCTCTCGCTGGTGAACACGAAGGGCGACTTCGGCTCCTGCTCGCGCTGCAACCGCCGCAAGGCCCGTAGCTCATCCCCCGTGATCGGGTGGGTGCTGGGTGTGCCTTGCTTGACCCGACGGACGTGCAGGGTGGCGCTGGCGAAGTCGATCTGGTCCCACCGAAGGTCCACCAGTTCGGACACCCGCAGGCCATGCCGCCACGCGACGAGGATCATGGTGCTGTCACGCTGGCCCCAACGGTTGCGCTTCGCCGCCTGGATAAGCTTGTCCACTTCGGTCTCTGTCAGATGCTCGCGGCTGCGTAGCTCGGCGTTGGTGCGCCGCTTGGGCGTGACTGTTCGTTTTTCGGTGGCTGGGGTGACGAGCTTGAGTTGCGATTTGGCCATGATCTGCCGCGTTTCCATGAGATGACTGTTCGTATAATAGTCGAAATACGAACAGTGTGCAAGTGGAAGGCTATGGTGGCGCCATGTGATCCCCGACGCCAGCTTTGCCGAAGCGAAAGGGCTTCTCAACGGAGTAGGGAGGCCGGGCGGGGGGAAACACCAGCCCTCCTCTCCGCTCAATGCCTTCAAAAGTTTGTCGAAAAATCTGGCTTACCGCGAGCCGTGTTGATTGCCTCACTGTTTACCGGCAATGTATGGCTGTGGTCGGGGGAAGCAGATGCAGGTATCGCTCTTTACGCGGTGCATTGTTGACCGTTTGGGAGTATTTGGTGTCGGGGTAACCGCACCACACTTCATTAGAGCCGACGATGGGCTCACCTACGTGGTCAAGGATGAGGTGCCAAGCCCGCCGCTCACCGTCCGAGCTTCTGAGTTTCTTTGGCTTTCTTTGGCCAAAGCTGTAGGTCTGCCCGCCCCCGTCGTCGAGGTCATCAACGATGAGCAAGGCAGGCCATTGGTCGGCACCAGACACGAACACACCAGCAACCCGAATGCGTTGGCCGCTTTCTTAACCGGCCATGTCAACCACGGCGGGGTGCATCTGAGCCGCATCTATGCGTTCGATTTGTTCTCCGCCAACTGGGATCGGCATCCAGGTAACTACCTAGTGCTCGATGATGGAGCGGGACTACTGGCGGCGTTTGCCATAGACTTCTCACACGTAAAGGTCCATCCGGGGCTTGCTGACCCGGTCACAGACCCGCTTGCATCCGTACAGACCGCGACACGTCAGTACTTTCCGGTTGTAGTCGCGCCATACGGACCGGATGTGAGCGCGGCCATCTCCATTGCTGACCGGATCGACGCCTTGCCGGTGACAGCAGTAGACATGATCTTAACTGCGATGCCAAATGATTGGCTCAGCCCGGCCGAGAAAGCTGGGGTATCAAACTGGTGGAACGGCCCCTCCCGATCGACAAGGGTGGCTACACTTAAACAGGGATTGCAGAATGGCACGCTCATTTGATTTCGCCGTGCTGCGCTTAGCTCCCGACCTTCTCCGGGGCGAGGCTGTCAACCTTGGCGTTGTGATTTTTTTGGAGGGTGGTGTCGATGTCCGTACTGGAGAAGTACTCAGTCGGGCGCGGGCTCTGTATCCCGCCGCAACACCGGATGCGTTGCGGGAGGGCGTGAACCTATTGAAGCGCCTTGGTGCTGTCTCGTTGTCCGCCAGCGAGCGCCACCGAACCCTGAGCAGGCTCGGTGTGTTTTCGCTCGGTGAACTAGGACACTTCACAGTCGAAGATGATGGACGAGACAGCTATGAAGCGCACGTTGCGCTGCTGATGGATTTGTACGCAGCAAAGCCAAAGCGGATAGCCAAGCCGAAAACGTCAAGCCGCCTCCAGACTCAAATCCGCAAAGTATTTCGGGACGAGCGAGTGCTTGCACCGGTAGGCGATGCTGGAGCGATACAAGAACACAAGATCGTACCAGACTGGCCAATCCCAAACCGCCCCAGCTTGAGGGCCGACCTTGCTCTACGAAACAGGATCATGCGGGTTTGCGAGATTGTGGAGTTGAAGCTGGACGAGGGCAAGTCTCCAGCCGCCCTGTTCGAAGGGGTTGTGACGTTGGATGTGGCTCACAAAGAAGTGGCGGCGGAGCAGACCGTACTTGCGTACCAAGCGTCCGGCCCCAGCGCGAGGATCGATGAGGCTCTGGCAATCGCTCGGTTACATGCAACTGACTTGGTGAACTGGGACGCTCCCTCAGAACGAGAGACCTTCTTGCACGAATGGATTTCTGCTGCGCACGGCAGACACCTGTCGTCGTAAACGAACGGCCTTCTTCTAGCTCTTGCTGGCCAAGATGAGTGACCACGCCTTCTGCGCTGCGCCCCGCTTGGCATCTATCAACTCGCTTGACCCGTAGTTGCTGGCCACGTCCCCAGCGGTGTGACCCTGAAGCATGTTGGCGAGGTCACGGTGAACGCCCAGTTCACGCAGAGCATCTTTGAAGGTATGGCGAAGGCTGTGCGTGGTCTTAGGCTTCTCTGCGTTCGGGTCGCGCAGTTTGATCTTGGTCAACCATTTGCCCAGCGCCGCTGATGCCGAGCCACTGCCGTTCGGTCGTCCGTATCGAGGGAACACAGGGGTTTGCGGTCCAGCAGCCTCCAGCCGAGCCATCCGCCCAAGAAGGGCGGCAAGTGCTTGAGCATCAACGACTGGGATAACACGGACGGACTTCCTGTTCTTTAGCCGCCTGATCGAGTTGTAGCGCAGCGAGAGGGTGCCATCTGCGAGGTTAACATCACCCAGTTCCAGCCCGCAGATTTCGCCAAGCCGCGCACCCGTGCAGGCAAGCAAGCGAACGATGTCCTGAAGCTCATCATTGATGCTGGCGACCTCCGACAGAAGAGTGCGCACTTCGGCATAGTCAAACGACACGCCGTTATCATCGTCGCCTTCAGGGACGAGAACCTTGAGCTTCCCCCATGGATTGACGCCAGCATGTTCAAGCTCATGAAAGCTGAAATCGAACATCGCCTTCAAGAAGGCAATCTGCTTCTTCACCGATCCAGCGCTGTAGCCGTCATTTTCCAAATGGGTACGGAATGACCTCGCATCCGCTCTTGAAACAGTGGTGATCACCTTGTCGCCGATCTTGCGGATAAGCTCAGTGACGATGCGCTTCCGCTCGCGTTCGTAGCGAAGCCAATCCTCGCGCTGTGTGTCGCGTCCCCGTCCTCGATCCTCCAACAGCAGTCGCAGGCAGTAGCTCAGTTTCGGCTTGGGCCGGGACATCGTTCCCTGCACGATGGCAATCTCGGTGGACACCCTCTGCAACTTGGCCCGCTGACCGTTGGTGGCAACTTCAAACGCCTCCTCAAGCTCGTCGATGTCTTGCATCCCAGCATCGGCCAACACGATGTCCACCGCATCAGAACGTTCATCGGCAGTCCAATCGCTCTCCGCTCCGATGGAAGGCAGGCCCCGCGCCCTCAGCGAGCGGACGGCAGCTTCAAAGACCAGATCGCTGCTAACGCCCGCGTCGGTCTTGGCTTGGGCGAACATGCGCTCCACGCCAGCATGGAACTCCGCATGGCGCAGCCTCACTACCCTCGCATCTGAACTCTCAAAGCTCTTGACGATCTCCGTCTTCCCAAGTGCATCGCGGATGCCCTCCGGCACACGTCTGCGATAACCGTGGATGCCGGTCTTGGTGGTGGTGAGGTATGGAAGGTTGAGAGTGGGCATTCGTGTAGTGCATCGTGGAGGGGGCTGTGTACCGATGCACTCTGAAAAACGCAATAACTTCAGGCACTCAAGAGGTTACCTAAGGCTGATGGTGCCCAGGGGCGGAATCGAACCACCGACACTGCGATTTTCAGTCGCATGCTCTACCAACTGAGCTACCTGGGCGTGCTCCAAAGAGGGGCCAAAGCCCATCGAGCGGGCGGTTTATAGTGGGCTGAAGGCTGCCTGTCCACCCACGCTTCGCCGATGGCTTCGCGGGGCGTGGCCCGGCTGTGCACAAGGCAGGACGTGGCTCGGAGGCAACGCCGCGTAGCGGTGCATCGACAATTTAAATGCTTGATAGAACAGGGTTATTCCTCTCCGTCTGCCTCGTCATCCCGGCCGGGAATGACATAGGAGCCTTTCAGCCAGCGGTTCAGATCGACGTCGCGGCAGCGCGAGGAGCAGAACGGGCGGGTGGCCTCGGACTGCGGCTTGCCGCAGATCGGACAGGTTTTGAGGGGGCTTGCGGGCTTTTTCACCTGGTCGTCCATAGGGTGCTCAGCTTACACGAGGTGAGAGAGTTCAAGAGCCCGTCGCCAAAGGGGTTCCCCCGGCGGAAGCGCAGGCGTCCCGGCCAGATTTCCGCGGGGCAATTCTACTGTGCATGGGGTTGTTTTCGCGATTTTTGCAGGAGCGGCTTTTCGGCTCAGACGGCGGTGGCGTTGAGCCAGCCGAAGCGGATCGGGAAACCTTCGCCGCCGAGCAGCGTGGTGGTCTCGTAGAGCGGCAGGCCGACCACGTTGGTGTAGGACCCCACCATCTTGACCACGAAGGAGCCGGCGATGCCCTGCACCGCGTAGCCGCCGGCTTTGCCGCGCCATTCGCCGGAGCCGATATAGGCCTGAATGTCGTCCTCCGAGAGGCGCTTGAAGCGGACGCGGGTCTCGACCAGGCGCTGGCGGAAGGCCTCGCGCGGCGTCACCAGGGTGATCGCGGTGTAGACGCGGTGGTTGCGACCCGACAGCAGCCGCAGGCACTGCGCGGCCTCGTCGACGAGGTTGGCTTTGGGCAAGATGCGGCGGCCGACCGCCACCACCGTGTCGGCGGAGAGGATGAAGGCGCCGCGCAGCTCGTCGTCAAGCTGCACCGATTTGAGCGCCGCATCCGCCTTGGCCCGCGCGAGCCGGTTGGCGCAGGCGCGCGGCAGCTCGCCCCGCTTCGGCGTCTCGTCGACGTCGGCGGGCCGGAGCGCGTCCGGCTCGATGCCGGCCTGGTTGAGCAGCGACAGGCGCCGCGGCGAACCGGAGGCGAGAACGAATTTGGGGCGGCCGAGCATCAGGTGATTTGGGGAATGAAGCAGGGGGTGAATTGCGCGCGGAACCTATCGGACGGGGGCTGATTTCACAACCCGGGAACCCGGACTTTACTGATTCGACGGGTACAGGATGCGTGTGCCTGCAGTCTGTGACGCGGGTGTTACGGGCGCCGAATGCTACCCGTTCGCCGCGCCCACCTTCGAAAACCGCCGGCGGATGCGCAGCAGGAGCTGGTCGCAGACGTCGCGATAGGCAGCCAACTTCTGGTCGCGGCTGCCTTCCATGGTGGTGGGATCATGCGTCGGCCAATACTCGACGTCGGCGGCAAGCGTGCGGGTCAGCTCCAGCGCCTTGTGATGCGCCTCCGGCGACAGCGTGATGATCAGGTCGAAATTCAACCCCTCCCAATCCTCCAGTTCCTCGAAGGTCTGAGGCTTGTGGGCGGAGATGTCCTGGCCGAGCTCGGCCATCACGGACACCGCGAACGGATCGAGTTCGCCGCGCCTGGCGCCGGCCGATTTCACGTAGAGCCCTTGCGGAAACATGTGCCGCAGCAGGCTCTCGGCCATCGGCGAGCGCACGCTGTTCATGGCGCAAGCGAACAGCACCGATTGCGGATCGCGTGCGCGTGGCGGACCCGCCATCGCGCTTAACCCTTCCAGTGCAGAACGGTAATGAGCGTGAACAGCCGGCGCGAGGTCTCGAAATCGACCCGCACCTTGCCCTTCAGCCGCTCCTGCAGCGTGCGCGAGCCCTCGTCATGGATGCCGCGGCGGCCCATGTCGATGGCCTCGATCTTGTCCGGCGTCGCTGTGCGGATCGCCTGATAGTAGCTGTCGCAGATCATGAAATAGTCCTTCACGATCCGCCGGAACGGCGTCAGCGACAACAGATGCGCGACCACGGGCGTGCCGTCCTCGCGACGGATGTCGAACATCAGCCGGCTGCCGGTGATCCCGATATGCAGCGTGAACGGCCCCTTCCCGTCGGCGCCCTCCGGCGCGAACAGGTTCTGCTCGATCAAATCGTAGATCGCGATCGCGCGCTCATGCTCGATGTCAGGCCCGGAACGGCCGATCGAGTCCTCGTCGAGCGTGACGCCGACGATGCGATTGGTCGAGTCGTCCTGTTCGGGCGGCTGGGTCATGACAAATTGAGGCGCAATCCAATCGAGCGCGAATGGGCATCTAGCCCCTCCGCCTTGCCGAGAATCATCGCGGCTGGTCCCAGCGCACGCAGCTGATCCGGGCCGCATTTCAGGATCGAGGTGCGCTTGAGGAAATCGTGCACCGAGAGCCCCGACGAGAATCGTGCCGAGCGCGCCGTCGGCAGCACATGGTTGGAGCCCCCGACATAGTCCCCGATCGCCTCCGGCGTATGCGCCCCGAGGAACACGGCGCCGGCGTTGCGGATTTTTGCGGCGAGCGCGTCGGGATCTTGCGTCATGATCTCGAGATGTTCGGCGGCAATCGCATCCGCGAGCGGAATGGCCTCGTTGAGGTTCTTCACCATGATGATGGCGCCGAAATCGGCCCACGAGGCGCTGGCGATCACGGCGCGCGGCAGCGTCTTCAACTGCGCCTCGACGGCTTTTTCGACATCGGCGGCAAGGCGCGCGGAATCGGTAATCAGGATCGACTGCGCGCTGGCATCGTGCTCAGCCTGGGCCAGCAGGTCGGCGGCAATCCAGTCGGCATTGCCGGTGTCATCGGCGATGACGAGCACCTCGGAGGGACCGGCGATCATGTCGATGCCGACCTTGCCGAAGACCAGCCGCTTTGCCGCGGCGACATATGCATTGCCGGGGCCGACGATCTTGGCGACGGGCGCGATCGTCGCGGTGCCATGGGCGAGCGCGGCCACCGCCTGCGCACCGCCGACGCGATAGATCTCGGTGACGCCGCCAAGCTTTGCCGCCGCCAGCACCAGCGGATTGAGCTTGCCGTCGGGCGAAGGCACCACCATGACGAGACGCGTCACGCCGGCGACCTTTGCCGGCACCGCATTCATCAGCACCGAGGACGGATAGGCCGCGGTGCCGCCGGGCACGTAGAGGCCGGCGGATTCGATCGCGGTGTAGCGCCAGCCGAGCTCGACGCCGAGCTGATCGGTGAAGCGCTCGTCCTTCGGCAGTTGGCGGCGGTGATAGGTCTCGATGCGATCGCGCGCGAGCTTGAGCGCATCCAGCGTCGCTGCATCACAGGCTTTCACCGCGGCCTCGATCTCGGCGGCGGTGACGCGCAGGTCGGATGCATCGAGCGTCAACCGGTCGAACTTTGCCGTGGCCTCGAGCAAGGCGGCATCGCCCCGCTTCGCCACGTCGTCGACGATGGCACGCGCGGCCGCCTCGACATCGGCCGAGGCCTCGCGCTTGGCGGCGAGGAAGGCCCCGAATCGCTGGTCAAAATCGGCGCTGCTGCGGTCGAGACGAACGGGCATCTTGGCTTCTAACTGGTTTTTGGGGGCGCGGTTTGGCTCACCAGGCCCCTGCTCAATGGCGCGGCGGGGAAGCTGCGTCAACCCTTGAGCCGGGCCGCTCCCCTCCGGCGTCGTCCTGGCGAAACCGGAAGGCGTGGCGTTGGCATGCCACCTCACCCCTCGCCTTCAGCCTCCAACCCCGTCCCCAGCTGATCCGCCCCCAGATCAGTCAGCTCGCATTCCAGGCATTCGACGTCGAGGCGGATGGCGCCGCCTTGGGCAAACAGCAGCAGCGCGCTCCCGCCGGGGGCGTCCTGGCCGTGGAATTCGATGCCGACAAGGTCCAGGACAGTGTCCGGCGCGTCGAGGTCGATGTCGCGCGACTTGCAGGCGAGCACGCGGTCGAACCGGAGAGCCGCCACCAGCCTGCGCGGCTCGGCTTCGCCGTCCAGCGTCTGCTCCCAGTCCAACCGGCTCATGCCGACGACCAGCCGCTTTTCACTTTGCCGCCAGATGATGTCCGAGGGCTGCACGCGGGCGTCCTGGACGTGGGCCGAGATTACGGAGAGGTCGTCGGCGTCGAGTGCGATCAGTTTGAGCTGGGGAGACATCGACGGCGCTTTCTCCTTCGGGCGGATAGGGCTCAACGCGCGCGGGCGGCGAAATTTCCCTAGAACTAATGCCCTACGGGACTAGAGGCTATTGATATCCTCCATCCCCAGCACCTTTCGCGGATACCCCTCCCGCGCAACCCGGATCATGGCGCGGCCGATCTGCTCGGTCGAGGTAACGAGCCGCGGCGAGAGCCGGCGCAGCACCGACCACAGCGGCCAACTTGCTGCATACACGGCCTGCACCCACGCAGTCTTGGAGCGGGCACCGTGGAGCGGTTGGATCGCACCGGGCCGGAACATGTAGGC
Organism: Bradyrhizobium sp. MI1.4; assembly: GCF_055811315.1. Lineage (NCBI taxonomy): Bacteria > Pseudomonadati > Pseudomonadota > Alphaproteobacteria > Hyphomicrobiales > Nitrobacteraceae > Bradyrhizobium > Bradyrhizobium sp. MI1.4. Next base: position 206,166 of record NZ_JBVVPP010000006.1, read on the forward strand.
CGCCTTGAATGGCAGCTTGAGCAGGTCGTTCTCGGTCTTGCCCTTGATCCGCGCCCACATCCGCGAACCCTGCTCGGTGGAATCAGTGCCGGCGCCCGTGACATAGACGAATGTCATCTGCGGATTGAGCCGTGCCAGCGCGGTCGCCGCTGCGAGCGTGATGTCATAGGTCAGATGGCGGTAGCGCTCCTCGCTCATGCCGATCGAGGAGACGCCGAGGCAGAAGAAGCAGGCATCGAAGCCGGTGAGCTGCGCTTCGATCGCCGAATAGTCCGTGAACTCGCCGTGTGTGATCTCGGTGAGCTTGGCGTGGCGCACGCCGGTCGGGCTGCGGCCGACCACGAGCACGCGATCGATGCGGGCATCGATCAGGCATTCGCGCAAAACGCCCTGCCCGACCATGCCGGTCGCGCCGAAGATGATGATCTGCATCGGGACCTCCCCGCAGCGCGCCTTCCGCGGCAGACTGACTAATGAAAAGCTGCAACCACCGGCTCACACGCGACTGGAACGTGTTCGCACCCGGCCCGTTCGAAATCAGATCGGTCCGCGCGTGGACTGAGGCCGCTCACTCCTTGAAGAACGCAAGCAGGTCCGCGTTGATGGTCTCGGCGTGCGTTGTCGGCATGCCGTGCGGGAAACCCTTGTAGGTCTTCAGCGTGCCGTTCTTCAAGAGCTTGGCCGACAGCGGCGCGGAGTCGGCGTAAGGCACGATCTGGTCGTCGTCGCCGTGCATCACCAGCACAGGCACATTGATCTTCTTCAGATCCTCGGTGAAGTCGGTTTGCGAAAACGCGACGATGCCGTCGTAATGGGCTTTCGCGCCGCCCATCATGCCCTGGCGCCACCAGTTCTGGATCACCGCTTCCGAGGGCTTTGCGCCGGGACGGTTGTAGCCATAGAAGGGGCCGGCCGCGATGTCGCGGTAGAAGCTGGCGCGGCCGGCAGCGAGCTGCACCTGGAAAGCGTCGAACACGCTCTTCGGCAGGCCGCCGGGATTGGCCTCCGTCTTCACCATCAGCGGCGGCACTGCGGAGAGGATCGCGGCCTTCGCCACCCGGCTCTCGCCGTGGCGCGCGATGTAATGCACCACTTCGCCGCCGCCCGTGGAGTGGCCGACGTGGATTGCGTTCTTGAGATCGAGATGGGCGGTCACCGCCGCAAGATCATCGGCATAATGATCCATGTCATGGCCGTCGGCGACCTGCGACGAACGGCCATGGCCGCGACGGTCATGCGCGATGACGCGATAGCCGCGCGTCACGAAGAACATCATCTGGGCGTCCCAGTCGTCGGCCGACAGCGGCCAGCCATGGCTGAACACGATCGGCTGGCCCGAGCCCCAGTCCTTGTAGAAGATCTCGACGCCGTCCTTGGTGGTGATGGTGGGCATTGTCAGGCTCCTTGTATGTTCAGGCGAACGCCATCGGTTTGAAGCGGCGCCAGGCGCCGACGGTGAGCACCACGAAGAACACCAGCACGAGGCCCTGCACCACGGCGAACACCGGACCTCCGGGCGGCGCGGGCGCCACGGCGGGAGCGAGCGCGGCGAGTGCCGGCACCTTCAGGAACGACTGGATCACCAACACGAAGACGTTGAAATAGAGCGAGATCATCGCGGTCACGATGTAGACCGGGCGCCACACCCCAGCGAGCTTCATGCCGTAGAGCGCGACGCAGGCGATCGCGAGCAGCACCAGCGAGATGATGCCGATGATATGCGACGGCAGCAGCTCCTTGAACGGAAACAGGAAGCCGGTGGCGCTGGTGAGGATCGTGAACGCTAAGAAAATCGCGGTGAGGCGCGGCATCGGCTTCGAGCCGAGCAGGCCGAACATCACGACAAGGCCGGCGGCGATGCCGATCAGGCTGATGATGACATGAACCAGCGTGAAGGCGGGCAAGCTCAACCCAAGAACCATGACATCTCTCCTACTCCATATTGAGGTCGGGATTGATATTACGGTCCTCATCGAATTGCCACACGCGCTGGCGTCACACATGCGTGCGCAGCCATGCGTCGTCGTGCGAATAGAAAACGCATGGCTGAATTATTTGCACCGCTGTCACAAACGACGGCAGTTGTAGCCCGGATGGAGCGAAGCGAAATCCGGGGCTACGAGTCGACGAAGTCGAATCGCGGTTCACACTTCCTTGGTGTCGAAGATCAACAGGTCGGCGCCGCCACTGGCGAATTTCGGCACGTCGGCACCGGTCGCCTTGCCTTCCGGGCTAGCGAATGCCGCCTGGATGTCGGCCGTGCTGTCGAAGGTGAGAATGGCGACGAGATGGATTCCGGAAGGTCCAGCGGGGGAGCCGACCGGCCCCTTGCTGATGGCGTACTTCTTCAAGCCTGGAAGTTTCTTGGCGAGCGGAATATGGGTCTCGGCATAGTATTTGTCGAAGGCCGCAGCATCCGTGGGCGTTTTATACAGCACGACGATTTCAGCCATTTAGTCCTCCCGTTAAGCGCTTCTTTGTCGATCCTCATGGTGAGGAGGCGCGCGAGCGCCCCTGCGGACTATGCTTGCGCATCGCCGCGCGAACCATGCAGGCCCGGCTTTGGCAGCTGGGCCTTCATCCTTCGAGACGCGCGCAATGCGCGCTCCTCAGGATGAGGAGATAGTCACGCATCACACCGCAAGATGGCAAGCCTCATTCGACTTGCCATTTACTTGCCTTGTCCTTGACTAAAGCGCCGGTTTTGCGGCGTCGCCGAGGAAGCCGTGCAGGGAGGCCACGACCTGGGCGCCTTCGCCGATGGCGCCGCCGACGCGCTTGACCGAGCCGGAGCGGACGTCGCCGACGGCGTACACGCCGGGCACCGACGTCTCCAGCGGCGCAACCAGCCGGCCCTGGTTCTGCTCGGACTGCGCGCCTGTGACGACGAAGCCGCCGCGATCGAGCGTGATGCCGCAGCCGTCGAGCCAGCTGGTGGCGGGATCGGCGCCGACGAACAGGAAGAGATTGCGGATGTCGGCGAAATCCTCGTCGGCCGAGAGCCGGCTCTTCCAGCGGATGCGCCGCAGCAGCGAGGCCTCGTCGCCTTCGAGCGCCGTGATCTCGGTGTTGAACATCAGTTCGATGTTCGGCGTGGCTTCGATGCGCTCGATGAGATAGCGCGACATGCTGGCGCCGAGACCGCCGCCGCGGATGATCATCAGCACTTTTTTGGCGTGCCCCGACAGGAACACAGCGGCCTGCCCCGCCGAGTTTCCGGCGCCGACCAGCGCCACTTCCTCGCCGGCGCAGAGCTTCGCCTCGACCGGCGAGGCCCAATACCAGACGCCACGGCCTTCGAACTTGTCGAGGTTCTCGATCTCGGGCCGGCGATAGCGTGCGCCGCTTGCGACCACCACCGCGCGCGAATGCAGGGGATCGCAGCCGTCAAGCGCCACCGAGAACGCGCCGTCCTTGCGCGTGCAGTCGAGCGACTTCACCGTCACCGGGATCATGATTTCCGCGCCGAACTTTTGTGCCTGGTTGAAGGCGCGCGCGGTCAGGGCCTGGCCGGAAATGCCGGTCGGAAAGCCCAGATAGTTTTCGATGCGCGCGCTGGCGCCGGCCTGGCCGCCGAAGGCGCGGGTGTCGAGCACGGCGACGGAGAGGCCTTCGGACGCGGCATACACGGCCGTGGCGAGCCCGGCTGGCCCCGAGCCGACGATCGCGACGTCGTAGATACGGTCGTTGCGCGGACCGCCGATCATGCCGATCGCGCGCGCAAGCTCGGTTTCGCCGGGATTGCGCAGCACCGCACCATCGGGTGTGACGACCAGCGGCCAGTCGTCCGGCTTGGGCGAATAACGCGCGATGACGTCGGCGGCGTCGCGATCGCGCGCGGGATCGAGCAGATGATGCGGCTGGCCGTTGCGGGTGAGGAAGCCCTGCAACCGCACCACGCCTGCCGAATGCGACGGACCGATCAGCACCACGCCGCCGACGCCGCCCTGGAGCAGATTGACCCGGCGCAGGATCAGCGCGCGCATGATGCGCTCGCCGAGTTCGGCCTCGGCGACCAGCAGCGCGCGCAGCCGCTCCGGCGGCAACAGCAGCGTCTCGACATCGCCTTCGGCGCGGCCGTCGACCAGCGCCGGCCGTCCGGAGAGCTGGCTCAGCTCGGCCAAAAATTGCCCCGGCCCCTGATCGATCAACGGCGTGACATGGCCGAGGCCGTCGCGCTGGGTGATGGCGACGTGGCCCTTGAGCACGACGAACATGCCGGGTCCCGGCTTACCGGTCTCGAACAGGAATTCCCCATCGGCATAGTTGCGGACCTCGCCGAAATGCCTGACACGCTCGATCTCGGCTGGTGTCAGCGCCGGAAAGGTCTGTTCAGGGCGGGTGAACCGCGACATCTGCGCGTCACTCTCGGGTCGTTGCGATTCGTCCTGCCCCATTGCCACGTCCATGCACTCCAAAAATTCTAGTCGCCGGTCTTGCCGGCTATCTCGCCGGCGGCCCCCTCATCTAGGGAACCATCTTCATTCTGCGAGGGGTCGGTGCTTGCGGCGCGTTCGCGCGCCTGCATCTTCCGCCGCTTCAGGTTTTCGCGCAGCGCCGATTTGAGCCGGTCGTCGCGGGACGCCCTCGCCTGTCTGGCGTCCTGCTTCGTGCTCTTGTCGTTCTCGTCTGCCATCACCGGTCCATTACAGCGATCGGCGATAACATGCCCGAGGAATAAGGCGGCTCAAGAGGCCTGCGCGATCCGATCGTGCGAAAATCGAAATGGATCGAATCCGGCGTATCGGGCAACTGGCCAGTTGGGTGGGGATATCGGAACCTATTCCGCGGAAAGTCGGCCGTTTCGCGCCAGAACAGGCATTTTGGCCCCGATATTGACCCGATTTTATCGCTTTGGCAGAGCTAGCAAGCTTGCACAGGAGGGGGCCTTGTGGCAGATATCGGCCCGCTTGGTAGGCCCTCGTGGCGGCCGATTCTTATCCCAGCACATGCTGCCGTAGCTCAGTGGTAGAGCACTCCATTGGTAATGGAGAGGTCGACAGTTCAATCCTGTCTGGCAGCACCATTCCCTCGCTCAAATCACACATGAAACAGCCTTCTCGCGGCATGAGATGCCCGAGTTTTGCTTCTACCTTGACCCTCCTCTGTGAAGAGGGCGCAGGGAAGACCGGGTGCCGGCTGGCACCCGCGGTCCGCTGCGCGAAAATGTAGCGCAAAAAGACCGCACAGCAGCATACAGGTGACGCCGAACACTCGGCCTTCCCTGCGCAGTGGGTTGACGGCTTATGCCGCGCTCTCCCCGGCGACGAGTTCCTTTTTGTCACCGTCGCCTTGCGAATTGACGATGCATTGAGACCCGGTTGAGCCTCGATCCATCTCCGCAAGGCTTGACCGTAGCAACGACGGCCAGGACCACACGATTTTGCCGTACGCAGCGATCCGGCTTCGCCAAAAGGCTTCGCCGGACACAGGCGCCGTTCGTCCGCACGCAACAGGACCTCACGAGGTTCATCTCGCCCTGGTTCCGCCTTCGCGTGCCCGACACTGCCGCGTCCACCGCCCCCCGATCCACGTACGTTACGACGGACGATCGCCCCTCTCCCTGGACCGGGATGGCGGATTGATACTGCGATTCCGAATTTCGGTAAAGTGGAATATTTTTGTGGAGGAGGGTTGACGAGATTTTGCAGGAGAGAGGTGTTTTGCCCGACGGGTCAGATTTGCCTGCCTAGCGCGCGCCTAAGCACGTATATCGCCCCACCTATGGAAGGGGATACAAGCCGACGTCGAGCAGACTTCTGCTATGGGGCCAAAAGGGGAAGTGGACCTGCATGTAATGCAGTCTTCGGCGCAATCGATCCTTCTTCTGAAGACGCCAGTTGCCGCGGTCATTCATCCTTACGTCCGCCGCGAGCAATCGTCGCCGCCTCCTGCAACGTAACGCCATGAACCAGCGGGTCTGCGTGGCGATGGACTAACTGCCATTCAGATCCGTCCTTGCGATAGATTTCCGTAACTCGGAGCGACCAGTCTTGTTTTGGTAAGCTCCCGACTTCGGCATATTGCCGCTCGACCATGACGAGAACGACCAGCTTGTCCGATGCATAGGTTTGCACGACCTCCAAGGTCGTCTCACCGTTCTTGAAAAACCGGGATAGCTTCGCCAAACGTTCAGGACTTGCGTCGAACCCGTGGCTAGTTGGGCCGCCGAATGGTTGCATTAACGTGAAGTCACTGGCGATGCGAACAAGGGCCAGCCAACGATCCATGTCCCCGCGCATGAAGGCCGCGTTTTTCGCAGCGGCGCGCTCGATAAGGTGAGCGACGTCGTCACTGGCAGCCACACTAGCGCAAAATCGAGGGGTCAACGATGCCGCAGCGACTGTCGTGATCGCGGACCGCCGTGACAGCGTTCCTGGCCAGTTTGCATGGTGTTTGGTCATTTCAGCTCCTGTGGCTAACGTTGCGCAATCCATGGAGCTTTCAGGGACATGAATCCAGTGATATAACCTCAGCAATATGCTGAACCACATTTCCTTGTCAAAAGTCGATCTTAACTTGCTGCTGGTCTTCCACACTGTGCTGGAGGAGAGCCACGTGGCGCGAGCGGCTAGCCGCTTGAACATCACCCCTTCTGCCGTAAGTCATTCACTTGGGCGGCTACGGCATCTATTTAATGACCCCCTGTTCTTACGGACGCCGAAGGGTGTTGTGCCGACGGAGCGTGCGCTGGAACTCGGCGAGCCAGTAGGAGATATCCTTTCTCGCGTAGGGCGCGTATTTGCTTCAGCTACGCCGTTCGACGCGACTACAAGTAGCCGCCGTTTTTCCATTGGCGCTCCTGATGCGATCATGGACACGGTGATGGGACCATTTGCGGGGCGGCTCAGGAGAAAGGCACCCCGTGCCGACCTGAGCTTGATCCATCTGATGCCAGGGCGGCATGCAAGCGCTGTGGAGCACCCTTGGCGGTCAAGCCTGGAGAAGCTGGAGAAGCGCGAAATCGACTTGGCCATCCTGCCCCTGGGCACAGTGCCAACCCGCTTCCAGGCAAGAAAGCTTTACGATGAGTGTTTCGTGGTCGCAATGCGCAAGGGAAACGGATTCGCCCGCGCACCAACGATTGCTGCATTCTGCAGAGCACAGCATCTTCTTGTGTCGCTCGACGGCGATCCGCGAGGTTTTGTCGACCAACTCCTGGAGAAGCGCGGCCTCCAGCGCCGCATTGTCCTGACCGTGCCCACCTTTATGATGGCACTCACGCAAATTTCAAACTCGGACTTGATAGCAACATTGCCGCGCCGCCTCGTCGAGAGATACGCGGCTCGTTTCGCGCTGCAATTGGTTGAGCTTCCTTTGAAGCGGAAGTCCGATGCAATCATGGCCATTACGACCAAGGCAGCAATGATGGATGCGGGCATTGCGTGGTTGACGGAAGAAATCGCCGCTGAGGTTGGCTCCCTCAGCTGAGGATGTCTCTTATATTCCTTAGAGCACATTTTAGGCCTGTGGGGCCTTAGCGAACCTCAACTTCCCCGCGACCGCCGCTTCGGGGTCACTTGCGGGCATCGCCCGAGCGAGAGCTCCAGTCAGTTTTGGCCAGGAATTGCATAGCATTGCTCGGTGACGAAGCATGATGGGTTTCGCAAGTGCTCTACCCATCCTACGCGAGCTGACTGGATCTACCGCCGACCACGGCGCCACGAGGCCCCGATCAGCCAGAACACGAACCGGACAAACAGGATCGCGGCCGTGATCTGGATCCAAAGGAAACCACCGAGTTCGCGCAAGACAATTTCGGCCTGAGCGCCCCAATAACCAGGAAGCGCATCGCCGACAGCTTCAATAGCGTGCGTGCCGGTTCGCAGGGCCCATCGGACCCACTCAGGCTTGTAAAAGAGCGTCGCGCCGAGCAGAATCCAAGTCAGAAAAGCAGTGCTGACTCTGAAGGAGTGCACCTTGGCGTGGTGCTTGAACGCCGCGAACCGTCCATTATCTCCGGCTTGAGCCATGTTAGTTTCCTATTCGAAGCCTACGGTGCCGGGGAGTTCGTAGGATGGGTACAGCGAAACGAAAATCCATGGAAGATTTGCGCGGTGACGAGACATGATGGGTTTCGCTTCGCTCTACCCATGCTACGCATGTCAACTCTCGTCACCCACCTGATGCCCCGCTAACCGATCGTCTGAACGGCGCAGCCGTCGGCATAGCTCGCGATTGATGTTTTGCAGGACGATCACATAGGTGTGGATATCGGCCTTGTAGCAAGCGTAGAGCTTCTGGGCGGTCAGCTCGTAAAGCACGGTCGGACTCTCCGCGACCACCGTGGCGGATCGATTTTGCATTTCAATCAGCGTCATCTCACCGAAGAAATCGCCGGGCTCCAGAACGGAAATCGGGATGACGTTGCCCGCATTCGCCCGCTTGCTCACCGCCAGCCGGCCGGATTTGACGATGAACAGCGAGCGTCCGGGCTCGCCCTCCGTCACGACGGTTGCTCCGGTATCAAATCGGCACTCAACCAGCATCGACATCAGGAGGTCGAGACTTTGATCCGGGATACCGCCGAAGAACGGTGTGGCGAGCAGGAATGCTCTCAGGTCGGGGACACTGACGGCCATCGCGCGAGGATAATCTTGACCGCCTTCCCGGGCAAGCGGAGCCGATACCAGCGCTAACGACGCCGAACGTGTTGGAACAAGGGGGTCAGCGAAAGTTTCGGAGCTCGTAGGGTGGGCGAAGCGAAGCGTGCCCACCAACCACCATTGATAGATAGATGGTAGGCACGGCGCTACGCGCCTTTGCCCTACGCTTACGGCCGCGCAATGCTGCTATCGCGCAACGTCCGCCTTCTCCAGAGATCAACCATCACCTTGACGGTCGCCGCCAGCACAGCTGCGCAAAGCGCAGCCTTCGAGATCGTCTCCATCGTCCCCTCGATCAGCAGGCAATGGGCGACGCTGCCTGCGACGATGACGATCGCGAGGGGAATATGGACGATGCGCCACGTGCGCAACCGCAATCCCAGCCGCCAGCGCAGCAGAGCCAGGAGCGCAACAATGAAGATGGCCCACATGGCGGTCACGCCGAAGGGGGAGAACGGTGTCGGTGACGTATAAGTCAGGGCGTCGATCATGTCGGGCGGGCTGGTGATCCAGAGGCCGGCGACGTGGATCACCACCGCCAGAGCCAGCGTGCCGCCGATCCGGTGGTGGGCGCGCCGGCCGCGATAGGCCGACAGTCCCGGCAGATATCCGCCGATCAGCAGGGGCTGAACGAGCACCAGACCGAGCGCAATGATGCCAGCGAAGCCGGCGAGGATGTAGACCGGGCCGCGCCATGTGAGCTGTTCGCTTCCCGCAGCGAGCGCGATCGGCACGCCGATGGCCAAGGCAAGGGCGATCCAGATCAGGGGCGCCCGGGCCGATCTCCGCCCCTTCATCTCCAATGCGATCAGGCCGGCTGCAGGACGAAGTGCGCCTCGAGGCTGGTTTCCTTTGCGCTCCGCATTATCGGCCGCAGGAAGACGGTTTTGAATTCACCGCTGTCATAGGCGAGGTGGCCATGCGGCTGGCCGAAGATGGGAATGATCTGCGGCATTTCGAGCCGGAACTTGCCGTCCTTGTCGGTGAGCGTGGCGCCATGACTCTGCGGCTCGTGCTCCTGGCCTTCGACCGTGTGCGCCCAGATCTGGATGCGCTGCCCGGCCAAGGGAGTCCCGTCGCCGGCGCGGCGCACCGTGCCGCTCATCCAGAAGCCACCCTTTCCGATCCGCTCCACGATCGCCGCGCCCTTGCGGTAGTTGTTCGCCCCGCCCGACATCGTCTCGGTCGGTGCGAGGCCGTCCGCGCGTGCAGGCAACAGCAGGCCGGGGACGCCGGTCGCCAAGAGCCCGGTTGCGAGGATCGAGCCGCCCGCGGCGAGGAGGCTCCGGCGATTGAGTACGACCGTGGTCATGTCGGTTCCTCCTGGCGAGCGTCCAATGGCTCAGTGAGTGTACAGGAAAACGCGCCAGACGCACAGTTGGGCCGGGGTACGCAGCGGGTCGCGATGACGTTGTTGTGAACGGGGTGCAGGCCGCTCGCACATGCATCAGTGATCGTCTTCTTCCTTGACCAGCGTCAACAAGCGAAGCGTCAGGAACGTGAATACGGCGACCGTCACCGCGACATCAAAAGCGCCGAGCCCGACGGAGACGCCGATGGCGCCGGTCGCCCAGAGGCTCGCGGCCGTCGCGGTCCCCTGCACCGAATTCCCCTGCTTGAGAATTGCGCCACCGCCGATGAAGCCGATGCCGGTGATGAGGCCCTCGATCACCTTCGCCATTCCGTCAGGCGAATGCACGAGCAGGCTTTCGCTGGCCTGCACGAAGCCGCAGCTTGCCATTGCGACCAGTGGAAAGGTGCGCAAGCCCGCGCTTCGCGCCCGCTTCTCGCGGTCCCAGCCAATGGGAACGGCGAGTGCGAAGGCCGCAGCCAGCGCAACGACATGAACACCGATGTTGAATCTGTCCAAAGAAAGCCCCCGAAATGAAAATCGTCGCGATTGATCAAACCGGCCGGCAACGCGGCAATGCGGCCCGCGGTTTCCATACAGGCGAATTTGCCGCATGCAGCGCAGCGATGGCCTCGTCTCCACGCGATGGAGCCGCCGGCGCAGCACCATGATCGTTTCGGCTGGTATTCCTGCGACCGGCTCCTACATGTCGAGTCCACGTTACCACCACACGCTCCATCCGGACCCTTCCATGATCCCCTTCTCCGTGCTCGACCTCGCGCCCATCCGCCAAGGCGGCGATGCGTCACAAGCGTTCCGCAATTCGCTCGATCTCGCGCAGCATGCGGAGGGCTGGGGCTACAAGCGGTTCTGGCTGGCCGAGCATCACAACATGACGGGGATCGCGAGCGCGGCGACGTCGGTGGTGATCGGGCATATCGCGGGCGGGACGAAGACGATCCGGGTCGGGTCCGGCGGGATCATGCTGCCGAACCATTCGCCGCTCGTCATCGCCGAGCAGTTCGGCACGCTGGCTTCGCTCTATCCCGGGCGGATCGATCTCGGGCTCGGGCGGGCACCGGGCACCGACCAATTTACCGCACGCGCCCTGCGGCGCGACCTCGCGACGAGTTCGGAAAACTTTCCGCAGGACGTGCTGGAGTTGCAGGCGCTGCTCGGCGACGTGCAGCCGAACCAGGCCATCCGGGCCGTGCCGGGCATGGGGACGAAGGTGCCGCTGTGGATCCTGGGATCCAGCACCTTTGGCGCGCAGCTTGCAGGCATGCTCGGCCTGCCGTTCGCGTTCGCTTCACACTTCGCACCGCAAATGATGATGCCGGCGCTGCGGGAGTATCGCGCGCGGTTCGAACCATCGGCGCAGCTCGACAAGCCCTATGCGATGGTCGGCGTCAACGTGTTCGCCGCCGACAGCGACGCGGACGCGCAGCGCATGTTCTCCTCGCTGCAGCAGCAGTTCATCAATCTGCGCCGCGGCACGCCCGGCCCGCTGCCGCCGCCGGTCGACGACATGGACGCGCTGTGGTCGCCAGCCGAGAAGGCGATGGTCGGCCAGTCGCTGTCGTGCTCGGCGGTCGGCTCGCCTGACATGGTCGAAGCGAAGCTGAAGGCGCTGATCGCCGAGACCGGCGCGGACGAATTGATGACCACGGGCCAGATCTACGACCACGCCGCGCGGCTGCGCTCGTTCGAGATCGCAGCCGGGGTAAGGGACCGGCTGGCGGGGTGAGCGCGCAGTCTGGCGCGGTCGACTTGGCAATGGCGCGTTCGTCATTGCGAGCGCAGCGAAGCAATCCAGAGTGCTTCTGCGGAAGCAAGTCTGGATTGCTTCGTCGCTCCGCTCCTCGCAATGACAGGTCGCCCTAATCCGGAAAGCCGAACAGCTTGGCCGGATTGTGCACCAAAATCTTCTCCAGCGTCGACTGGTCGGGTGCGTAGCGGTACATCAACTCCAGCAGATCGGCGTCGTTGGGCGGCTGCTTGACCGAGACCGGATGCGGCCAGTCGCTGGCCCAGACGCACCGGTCGACTGCGGCCTCGATATAGGCACGCGCGATCGGGATGACGTCGTCGTAAGGAGCGCCAAGTTTCGAGGTCTTCTCGCCGAGCGACAGCATCACCCAGAAATTGCCCTTGCCGAGCAGCTCCAGCATCTTGCGCAGGTTCGGATCGTTCCTGCCGGCTTCCGGATCGGGCCGCGCCATGTGGTCGATCAGCACGGGCACGTCGAGATTTTCGTATTTGGCGACGCTGGAGACGATGCCGTCCTTCTCGGGCTGGATCTTGACGTACCAGCCGAGCTCGCGGATGCGCGCAATGGCGCGGGCGAAATCGGCATCCGACAGCACGGCGCCGAGCTCCTGGCGGAAGCTGAAGCGCGCGCCGCGGACACCTGCATCATGAAGCTTGGCAAGATACGAATCGTTCGCCTCGGCGAACACCAGCGCGTTGGCGCAGCCGCGATAGTTCGGGCCCATCGCGGCGAGACCGTCGAGCACGACGGCATGGTCGGCGCCATACGTCGTGGTCTGCACGATGATGCCGCGCTCGATGCCGAGCGTCTTGTGCACGCGCAGCGCCGCCTCCCAGGTCGCGGTCGGCATCCGATAGGCAGCACCGGGACGCTCCGGATATTTGTCGAGGGGGCCGAGCACGTGAAACTGGCTGTCGACGGTTTTGGGCGGCGGCGCCTTGACCGGGCGGCGCGGGTTCGGGTCGAACGGCAGATAGGTCGGCATGCGCAAAACTCCCTCAGTCGATTACGGCGGTGAAGTCGCACTGCACCAGCGCGCCGCCGTCCATGTTGTCCATCGGCAGCGCGTGGCGCGCCGGGCGCGAATGCTCGTCCGGAAACATCTTGAGCCACTCGACATTCACAGGTCCGCGCTGCGTACGGTCCTTCAGCCACACCGTCATCTTGATGATGTCGTCGGTGGTGCCGCCGGCGGCCTCTACCGTCGCCTTCATATGCGCGAACATGTTGGCACATTGCGCCTCCAGGCTCTCGGGCATCGCACCAGTCGCATCGCGGCCGAGGATGACGCCCGACATCACGAGATTGCCGATGCGGCAGGCGTTCGGAATCGGGTTGGCATGCTTGAAGCCGCCGATATGGATGCTCTTGCGCCGCGTGTGACCGGTCATGATGCGCTCCCTTTCATGTGTTAGTTCAGACGAACTGGCACGACACCGAGCCGAACGCGCCATAGTCGGCATGAAACGTGTCGCCGCGGCGGATGTCGACCGGACGCGTGAACGATCCCGCCAGCACGACCTCGCCGGCGGCGAGGTGCTCTTCGTGCGGCGCGAGGCGGTTGGCGAGCCAGGCGATGCCGTTGGCGGGATGGTTGAGCACGCCGGCGGCAAGCCCGGTTTCCTCGACCTCGCCGTTGCGGAACAACAGCGCGCCTATCCAGCGCATGTCCGCATCGATCGGACGGAACGGCCGGCCGCCGAGCACCAGCGCGGCGTTCGCCGCGTTGTCCGAGATCGTGTCCATGACCTTTCGCGCCTTGCCCGTTTCGGGGTCGACGCGGTGCATGCGCGTCTCCAGGATCTCCAGCGCGGGCGTGACGTAGTCGGTGGCGTTGAGCACGTCGAAGATGGTGCAATCGGGCCCGCGCAGCGGCGCCTTCAGCACGAAGGCGAGCTCGACCTCGATCCGCGGCGCGTGAAAGCGGTCGAACGGGATGGGCGTGGCATCGGCATAGAACATGTCGGCGAACAGCACGCCGTAATCCGGCTCGGAAATGCCGACCGCGTTCTGCATCGCCTTCGAGGTCAGGCCGATCTTGTGGCCCTTGATGACCCGGCCGCGTCCGAGCTGGAGTCTGGTCCAGGCGCGCTGAACGGCATAGGCATCCTCGATGCTGAAATCGGGATGGTCTTTCGAAAACATCGTGATCAGCGTCTTGGTGCGTTCGGCTTCGTCGAGCCGCGTGGCAAGACGTTCGATCGTGGCAGTATCCAGCATGACCTATTGCTCCGCCGCGACGGTGTTGCGCAGCACGCCGATGCGGCTGGATTCGACCTCGACGACGTCACCGACTTTGAGCCAGCGCGGCGGGTCGAAGCGGGCGCCGGCGCCGGTCGGCGTGCCCGTCACGATCATGTCGCCGGGCTTGAGGGTTGCGAAGGTGGAGAGATAGGAGATCAGGAAATCGAACGGGAACATCAGCCGCTCGGTGGTGTCCTGCTGCCGCACCTCGCCGTTGACGCGCGTGACGATGTCATGAGGCCCGCGCGGATCGAGCTCGTCCGCGGTGACGATCCACGGACCGATGCTGCCGGAGCGGTCGAAATTCTTGCCCTGCGTGACGTTGAACTTGCCGTGGCGGAGCCAGTCGCGGATCGTGCCCTCGTTGCACAGCGTCATGCCGAAGATGTGCGCCCAGGCCTTTTCGCGCGGAATGTGGCGGCCGCCCTGGCCGATCACGATGACGAGCTCGCCTTCATAGTCGAGCTGCTCGGAGACGTGAGGCTTCTCCAGCGGCTGGCCTGAGCCCGTCATCGAGGACATGCTGCGCACGAACAGACTGGGATATTTGGGCAGGTCAGAGCTGTCCTTATACTCCGCATTGCGCTCGGCGTAATTGACTCCGATGCACCAGAGCTTTTCCGGCGCCAGCACCGGCGGAAGCAGCACGAGCTCTTCCAGCGCGTAGTCCGGCTTTTGTCCGGCGACGGCTTCCTGCGCGTCGGCCAGCGCGTTGGCTGCGATCAGCGCCCTGACGTCGGAGAAGTCGCGGCCGATCCGCCGGGTCAGATCGACGACACCGCCTTCCATGACGGCACCGTAGCGCGGCTCTCCGTCCACGAGATAGCTTAGGAGTCGCATGGTCGTTCTCCAATGGTCTTGGGGCGCGCGCGGGGGCGGCGCGCTCAGTCTTTCGATTTGGGAGTCTGGAACACGCCGTGCAGCGTCACGATCTCGCCGAGCCGGGCGTAGCGCGGCCCGCCGATGCGCGCGATCGGATCGAGCGCGACGGTTTCGACCTTGCCGTCGTTCACGAGGCCGTCGCGGAGGTGGAACATCACGACTTCGCCCACGATGAGACGGCTGCGGGCGTCGCCGAATTCGAGGCACTGCCGAAAGCGGCACTCCATCGCAACGGGTGCAACGCTGAGCCGCGGCACCTTGATGCGCTCGCTCGGGAGCGTCTCAAGGCCGAGCTCCGCGACCTCGCTGATCTCGGGCGGATGCTCGACCGATGAGTCGTGCACCGCCTGCATCAGCGGGGTATCGGCGATGTGGATCACGTATTCCTCGGTATCGAGGATGTTATGCGCGGTGTCCTTGTAGTCCGCGCCCTTGCGGCCGACGCTGATCGCGAGCATCGGCGGCTTCTGCGAGACGAAGGTGAAGGCGCTGAACGGCGCGAGGTTGAGCACGCCTGCGCGCGACAGGCTCGTCACCCAGGCGATCGGACGCGGCACCACGATGCCCGTCATCAGCCGGTAGATGCGCTCGGCGCCGAGCTCGCTGGGGTCGATCCGCATCGATCAATCCGCCTTGATGTTGGCCTTGCGCACGATCGGAATCCATTTGGCGTCCTCGCGCGCGAGATAGGCCTTGAATTCGTCGGGCGTCATCGCGACGGCTTCACCGCCGAGCTTCTCGAACTTGTCGACCACGGCGGGGTCCTTCAGGATCGCGGTCAGTGCCTCGTGCAGCTTGTCGATCACGGGCGCCGGCGTGCCTGCCGGTGCGAACAGGCCGGTGAAGGTCTGGCCGTCAAAATCCTTGTAACCAAGCTCGGCGAAGGTCGGCACGTCGGGCAGCGACTTCAGGCGGTGCGGGCTGGTGACGGCCAGCGCCCGGAACAGACCGGCCTTGATGTGCTGCAGGCTGACCGTGAGCTGGTCGAACGCGAACTGCACCTGCCCGCCCAAGAGATCGTTGACGGCAGGCGCATTGCCGCGATAATGCGCGGTGACCCATTGCAGGTCGAGGCTGGACTGCATCAGCTCGCTGAGCAGATGATTGGTGGTGCCGGGGCCGGGCGAGGCCATCGTCAGCTTGCCCGGCTCGCGCTTGGCGAGGTCGATGAATTCCTTGAAGGTGGTCGCCTGCACCGACGGATGCACCTCGAGCACCAACGGCGTCATCGAGATCGTCGTGATCGGCAGGAAGTCCTTCTTCCAATTGTAGGCGTCGCGCTTGTTGATTTCGGTCGCGAACAGCACCGGGCCGTTGGCGCCGACGAACAGCGTGTAGCCGTCGGGCGCGGATTTCGCGAAGGCCTCGCCCGCGATCATGCCGCCGGCGCCCGCCTTGTTCTCGATGATGAACGGCTGGCCGAGCTTTTCCTGGAGCTTGTCCGCGATGATGCGCGCGGCGCTATCGACATTGCCGCCGGCCGGATAGGGCACGATCAGCTTGACGTTGCGCGCCGGCCATTGCTGGCCCGACGCCGGTCCCGTCAACATCGCCGCTGCGGCAGCTAGGGCAATCCAGATTAATCGCATGTTAACCTCCCGGCGGCGCTTCCAAATTTTACGTCGATTTGCCTGACGTCGTACACGGCATGTCGATTCGGAGCGCAATCTCCAGATGGGCGCTTTACCTGTCGAGTGAATTGTGGCGTTCTCGTCCATATTATGGACAAGACGACTTCCGCGAAATCCACCCGCCGCATCACGGGACCGCGACAGGGCGCGCAGGCGATCCGGCGCGCGCTCGCGGTGCTGCGCATCCTTGCCGCAGGCCGCGAAGACGGCGTGCTGCTGGCCGAGGTATTGCGGGCGACCGGCCTCACCCGCCCGACCGTGCACCGCATCGTCCACGTGCTGATCGAGGAAGGCATCGTCGAACGGCATGACCGGACCGGCCGCTACGCGATCGGCAACCAGGTGCCGGAGCTCGCGCTCGCACGGCCTCGGCCGTCGCGGCTGCTGATCGCGGCAAATCCGTCGCTGCAACGCGCCTCGGCCGAGATCGGCGACACGCTGTTCCTGACGGTGCGGACCGGCAATGACACGCTGTGCGTCGATCGCCGGATTGGCGTCTATCCGATCCAGGTGCTGTCGATCGAGGTCGGCGCGCGCCGCCCGCTCGGCGTCTCCAGCGCCGGCGTCGCCCTACACGCCCCGCTGCCGGCGCCGGACGCGCGAAAAAAAGTCGCAGCCAACGAGAAGAGACTGGAGGCCTACCGGACCGATGTTGCGACGGTGCTGGGCCAGGTCACCGCCGCAAGACGGCTGGGATACGGCATGAGGGAAATTGGTCTCGTGCAGGGCACGAAGTCGATCTCGACCTGGATCAAGACCCCGGACGGCCGTCCCGCTGCCGCCATGACCGTCTCCGCCGTTCGCACCAGGCTCGGCCCACGACGCGAACAGGAGGTCGCGGAGATCCTGCTGCGGGAGGCGCGGATCATCGAGCAGGCGATCCGGGGTTAGACAACGCTGTCAATGGGCTGACGCCGCGCGCCATTTTATGGCACAAGAGCCGCCTCCGCCGACCGAGCAACGAGGCCCCGCATGCCCGCGCCAAAACCGCCTGCCTTCGAGACCCTGAGCCTGCATGCGGGCCAGCATCCGGATCCCGCGACCGGCGCCCGCGCGGTGCCGATCTACCAGACCACGTCCTACGTGTTCCAGGATTCCGATCACGCCGCCGCGCTGTTCAATCTCGAACGCGCCGGCCACATCTATACGCGCATCTCCAATCCGACCACCGGCGTGCTGGAAGAACGGCTTGCGGCGCTGGAAGGCGGCGTCGGCGCGATCTGCACCGCGAGCGGCATGGCGGCGCTGCATCTGGCCATCGCCACGCTTCTGAACGCCGGCGACCATATCGTGGCATCGAGCTCGCTCTATGGCGGCACCATCAATTTGCTGGCGCACACGCTGCCGCGCTTCGGCATCACCACAACGTTCGTCAAGCCGCGCGATCTCGACGCGTTCCGCGCGGCGATCAAGCCGAACACGAAGCTGATGATCGGCGAGACCATCGGCAATCCCGGGCTCGAGGTGCTGGACATTCCGAACGTCGCTTCGATCGCGCATGACGCGAAGATTCCGCTGCTGATCGACAACACCTTTGCCACGCCCTATCTCAGCCGTCCGATCGAGCTCGGCGCCGACATCGTCATGCATTCGGCGACCAAATGGATCGGCGGCCACGGCATCGCGATCGGCGGCGCCATCGTCGACGGCGGTCGTTTCGACTGGCGTTCATCCGGAAAATTCGGCGTGCTGACCGAGCCCTATGGCGGCTATCACGGGATCGTCTTCGACGAGCAGTTCGGCACCGCCGCCTTCATCATGCGCGCGCGCACCGAAGGCCTGCGCGATTTCGGCGCTTGTCTATCGCCGACCAACGCCTTCCAGCTGTTGCAGGGCGTCGAGACGCTCGGCGTGCGCATGGACCGCCACATGCAGAACACGCACCTCGTGCTGGAAGCACTGAAAGCCAACAAGGCGGTCGATTGGGTGCTGCATCCCTCGCTCGAAGATCATGCGGACTACCAGCTCGCAACACAATTACTGCCGCGCGGCGCCGGCTCGATCGTCTCCTTCGGCATCAAGGGGGGCCGGCCCGCGGGCCGCAAATTCATCGAATCGCTGCGCATGATCAGTCATCTCGCCAATGTCGGCGACGCCAAGACGCTGGTGATCCACCCCGCCTCGACCACGCACCAGCAGATGGACGCCGAGCAGCTCAAGGCCTCGGGCATCGGCGAGGAGCTGGTGCGACTCTCGGTCGGCATCGAGACCGCAAGCGACATCATCGACGATCTCACCCAAGCGCTGCGCATCTCGCAAAAGGTCTGACACCATGAAGCTCTCCGTCAACGGCGCCGAGGTGCTGGTCGCAACCGGCGGCCGCGACTTCGACAGATCCCTGCCCGCCGTCGTCTTCCTCCACGGCGCCGGTTTCGACCGTTCGACCTGGGCACTGCACACCCGCTGGTTCGCGCATCACGGCTTTGGCGTGCTGGCGCCGGATCTGCCCGGCCACGGCCGCTCGCCCGGACCTTCGCTCGGCAGCATCGCCGAAATGGCCGACTGGACGGCGGCCCTGCTCGATGCGGCCGGAGCGACGAAAGCGCATCTGATCGGCCATTCCATGGGATCGCTGATCTCGCTGGAGACGGCCGCACGTCACCCCGACAAGGTTTCCGCGCTCAGCCTGATCGGCACGGCCGCGACCATGACGGTCGGCCCGGATCTGCTGAAGGCGGCCGAAGCCAATTCGCAGGATGCCAACGACATGGTCTCGATCTGGGGCCTCGGCTTCAACGCCGAGCTCGGCGGCAGCCTCGCACCGGGCCTGTGGATGCATGGCGGCGCGCAGGCCGTATTGAAACACAGCGAGCCGGGCGTGCTGTTCCGGGATTTGTCGGCCTGCAATGCTTACGCGAATGCGCTGCAAGCAGCCGCAAGCGTGAAGGTGCCCACGACGCTCATCCTCGGCGAACGGGACATGATGACGCCGGTGAAGGCCGGCAAGGCACTTGCCGCCGCGATCCCGCATGCGAAGACCGTCGTGGTGCCCGGCGCGGGCCACATGATCATGGCCGAACGCCCCGATGAACTGCTCGCTGCGCTACGGAACTGACAGGATCAATCGTCCATCTTGCGCGTTGCGGTCAGACATTCCCGTGAATTCCAGAGGGAACTGGACCCATGCCAAGACAGGAAGTCATTCGCAAAGCCAGGCAAGACAAGCGTGCCGGAAAATCGGCAAGCACGCAGGCCGGTGAATTCGTCAAGGACCAGATCGACAAGATCCGCAAGGGCAAGCATGGCGCCCGCTCGACGAAGCAGGCCATCGCCATCGGTCTGTCCGAAGCGCGCCGCGCCGGCGTCGATCTGCCGCCACCGCGCAAAGGTCGCGTCAAGAAGGCGACGCGCCGCAGCGCCAAATATGCCTATGACGTCGGTCAGGGCAAACGCACCCCGAAGCGCCGGCCGCGCGTGTCGCAAGCAGTCGAAAAGGTTTTGAAGAAGGAGCCGCGCTCGACCGCATCGCGCAGCGCACTGTCGAAGCAGGGCAAGCGCGCCGCGAGCCGGCGAACGGCCGCGTCGCGTTCAGCCGCCGCGCGCAAGGCGAGCCGCACCAAGGGCGTCAAGGCCCGCTCCACCGCCGCAAAGAAGGCGGCACGCACCAGGGCGCGCCGCCGGAGCTGATCAGTTCGCGCGCCGGCCCCGCTCGGAGAATACCGCACGGGCGGCGCGCTCCGCCTCGCGCGCCGAGCGGAACTGGCGGCCTTCGAGGCTGTCGAACAGACGCTCGGAGGAGAAGAAGCGGAAGCCGCGCGTATCCCTCGTGACGATGCCGGCGGCGCGGTCGTGGATCTCGATGACGTAGGCATTCGATTGAGTTCGGGACATGACTGCTCGTCCGCCGGGTCTCGGCGTTCCTGTCTTTGGATTTGCTTCTTGGGATTTGCTGGGTGAGGTGCTGCTAGGAGGCGGCGGTCAGCAACAACAACATGCGCCGGTGGCCGCCGAGAAACAGCGGCGCGTCATGCACGCATGCATGTCATTGTTACTGCGCTGGTGATCGGTTCTCATATCGCGGCTTCGGCTCGAAGGAGCAGTGTCGATGCGTCGAATATCGAGCGTTTAGCGCGAACGGTCAATGAAATGTCTATCCGTAATTGCGATGAGCGCGCAGGGGCGCTTCTCCGCGTGCGAGCGCCGGCAAACGAATTCATCTCGCGATGAGTTCTTCCTTCTCCCCTTGCGGGAGAAGGTGGCGCGAAGCGCCGGATGAGGGGTTTGCCTCCGCGAATCCTCAAGAGAGTCGCACGCGGAGAGAGACCCCTCACCCGTGGGGGGGGGGGGGGGGGGGGGCGCCCCCCCCCCCCCCCCCGCGGGGGGGCCGCCCCCCCCCCACCCCCCCCCCCCCCGCCCCCCGCCCGCG